>NZ_JBRRDY010000008.1:0-143689 GCF_056759935.1 Stenotrophomonas sp. STEN035 | reverse complement strand
TTCGGCGCGGCTGGCCCCCGCGTTCTCCTCCTCATCATCAGCCTGTGCTGCCGCCCCCTCCCCCGCCGCTGCCATTCCACCCCCCCCCCCCCCCCCCCCCCCCCCCCCCCCCCCACTACAGGTACTGCTTCATTCCGTCTCGGTGCCCTGATCTGCGGCACGCTCGGAAATCTTTGCTTCGCGCAGCTGTTTCTCCGATGCACGCAGCGTCTTCACGTCCAGCGGCTGGATGCTGTCAATCCGGCACGGCACATGTGCCATCGGGCCGCCGCCGTGCACCACCACACGATCAAAGCGCGCCGACACCTGGCCCATCATATTGGTGATGCTGATCGCCGGGGCGAATGACAGATCCATGCATGGCCCGCTGAGATTCAACAGCCAGGCTTCGTTAGGCTTGGTCCACACTGCCAAGGCGCTGTCGCCCAGCTCGGTCCAACCATTGAGCGAACCAAAGTATCTGAAGCTCTTCACCGGCTCACCGGCGTGCGCGCGGTATAGATCCAGACGCTCGGCGCTGGTCAGTTTCCCGGTCGTGGCACAACCGCCAAGAACGGCGGCCAGCATCATCGCAACAAGCATTTTTTTCATGGCAGCACTCCTCATCGAAGGAAACAACCTGACCCCATGAAGCAACGAGCAGTTACCCAAGCATGATAGTCCCGTGGCAGCCACGGGATCATCACCTGCTTTTCGCGATTCAGACGCCGCTGCTGGCCAACTCATGCAGGCGGCCCTGACGCAGCTCCAACACGCGATCCAGCTTGCGCGCCAAACTGCGGTCATGGGTGACCAGGACCAAACTGGTGCGGTGGACCCGATTCAACTCCAGCATCAGATCGAACACGGTGCCGGCGGTCTTGTCGTCTAGATTGCCGGTGGGCTCGTCACCGAGCACGCAGCCCGGCTGGTTGACCAGGGCACGCGCAACCGCCGTGCGCTGGCGTTCGCCGCCGGACAACTCACCCGGCTTGTGATCCAGGCGATGACCGAGCCCAACCGACTCCAGCAAGGCCTTGGCGCGAGCGCTGGCGCCGGCCGGATCGCTGCCACCCAACATCACCGGAATCATCACGTTCTCCAGCGCAGTGAACTCCGGCAACAGGTGATGGAACTGGTAAACAAAACCGAGTGAGCTGTTGCGCAGCTTGCCGCGCGCCGCATCGGACAGCGCCGACATGCGCTGGCCGGCGACATAGACCTCGCCTGCAGTCGGAATATCCAAGCCGCCCAACAGGTGCAACAAGGTGCTCTTGCCTGCGCCCGAGGCACCTACAATGGCCACGGTTTCGCCTGCAGCGACGTTCAAATCCAGGCCGTCGAACACCGGCGTGCGCATCTTGCCTTCGGCGTAGGTCTTGCCCAAGCCTTCGGCGCGGATTACCGATTCCATCAATGCGTTCTCATTCATAGCGCAGCGCCTCGGCCGGCTGGGTGCGGGCTGCGCGCGACGCCGGGTAGATGGTTGCGGCAAAGCTCATCAGCAGCGCCACCACGGTGATCACCACGATATCGGCGGTCTGCATGTCGGTCGGCAGGCCGGTGATGTAGTACACATCCTCCGGCAGCAACTTGATATTGAAGACGGTCTCGATCAGGCCGAGGATGCGCTCCAGATTGAGGGTCAAGGTGATGCCACTGATCACGCCAACTATCGTGCCGAATACGCCAATCAGGGTGCCCTGCACCATGAACACCTGCATTACTCCGCCGGGCGTCAGGCCGAGCGTACGCAGGATGGCGATATCGGCCTGCTTGTCGGTCACCAGCATCACCTGCGAGGACACCAGGTTGAACGCACCCATCGCCACGATCAGCGACAGCAGGATGCCCATCACCGTCTTTTCCATGCGCAGCGAGTGGTAGAGATTGGCGTTCTCCTGGGTCCAATCGCTCACCCGGTAATAACCATTGAGGTTGACCGCCAGATCGCGGGCCACGGTATAGGCCTGGTCCATGTCGTGCATTTTCAGGCGCACGCCGGTGACGCCGTCCATGCGCAGCACGCGCTCCATGTCCTGCATGTTGGTGAAGGCAACGCCGCGGTCCACTTCATTGGAGCCGGCCTCGAAGATGCCGCTGACCTTGAAGCGTTTGACCCGCGGCATGGCGCCCATCGGCGTGCCCTGCACTTCGGCCAGCGTGGCCACGACGCTGTCGCCGACATCCACGCCCAACCAGATCGCCAGCTCCTTGCCGACCACCATGTTGAATTCGCCGGGCTGCAGGCTGTCCAGCTTGCCCTTGGTCATCTTCTCGGCCAGCACCGAGACCTTGGATTCCTGCGCCGGGTCAACGCCCTGGATGATCGCGCCCTGCACACGCAGGCCGCTCAACATGCCCTGGATCTCGATATACGGCGCGGCACCGGCCACTCGCGGATCTTTGGTCGCCACGTCGATGGCGTGCTGCCAATTGGCCATCGGCTCGCCATCGGCACTGACCGTGGCGTGGGCCGACATCTGCAGCAGACGGTCGCGGATCTCCTTCTGGAAGCCGCTCATCACCGCCAGGGTGGTGATCAGCACCATCACGCCGAGCGCGATGCCAAGGATGGAAGCCATGGAAATGAAGGAAATGAATCCATTGCGGCGCTTGGCGCGCAGGTAGCGCAATCCGATTGCGACAGGTAAGGGTTTGAACATGCGTGTCTGCCCGTGAACTGGTTGCTATGGTGCCATTCCCGGCGGCTGGCGGGAAACGCCATGTGCCTTTACGGCCAGTCGCAGTTCACGTCGCTGCGCCCTGGGCAGCGTATCGGGCCAGAACAGCAGCTGTTGGCGGCGCTTGCCCAACCTCCAGCGCAGCACCAGCAGCGGGCCACGTTCGAGCAGTTCGATCCGCTCCACGGGTTCGGCGTCGATACAGGGCGGACCTGGTGGCGGCGGTATGAGTATGTTCCGGCACGGCTTGCGCGCCTCGGCGCGCGCCAGCAGCAGGCCCCAGCCAAGCACGCACACGGCCGAGGGCCAGGCATAGCCCGGCTCCAATCTGCAGTTCACTATCGAAATCGCGGCGAGTACCGCCAGGCCCAGCAACGCGCAGCTCAACCAGCGCGACGGGCGCCACTCACACCGGAAGGGCGCGGATATAGGCGATGAGTTGCGCCTGCGACGCATCCGAACAGACCTCGTAGCCCATGGACCAGCGCCACAATTTATCGTCTTCGGTTTCCAGCAATTGCAGGAAAACCTCGCGCTCGGCGGCAGGTGCTTCCAGCCAGCGACGGTCCAGATAACGGCCAAACAGCTGATCCAGCTCGCGCATTCCACGCCGGCAGCGCCAGCGCAGCTTCTTCAACAGGATTTCGTCTTCGGTCTGCATGGCTTCAAGCTTAAGCCCCTCTCCCGCAAGGCGGGAGAGGGGTTGGGGTGAGGGCAGCTCCTGGAGTAATTCCGGAACAGCACTCGGAGTCCAGCAAGAGGCAACTTCAAAAGCTCCCCTCATCCGCCCCTTCGGGGCACCTTCTCCCGCAAGCGGGAGAAGAAACATCAACAGCGCTGAGAACCCGACCATCTTGCGCCGGACCCATCGCTCTCCCGCAGGCAGGAGAGCGAAAAGCCATAACACAGCAGCCCTGCTCCGGCTTGCGCCGGAGCAACCACGCTTTACGCGCGGCGCGCCATCATCAGCTTCTTGATCTCGGCAATTGCCAGTGCCGGGTTCAAGCCCTTCGGGCAGGTACGTGCGCAGTTCATGATGGTGTGGCAGCGGTACAGCTTGAACGGATCTTCCAGATCGTCCAGGCGTGCGCCGGTGTCTTCATCGCGCGAGTCGATGATCCAGCGGTAAGCCTGCAGCAGGATCGCCGGGCCCAGGTAGCGCTCGCCATTCCACCAGTAGCTCGGGCAGCTGGTCGAGCAGCACGCGCACAGGATGCACTCGTACAGGCCGTCCAGCTTCTTGCGGTCTTCCGGCGACTGCAGGCGTTCGCGGTCTGCCGGTGCCGGGGTCTGGGTGCGGATCCACGGCTTGATCGAGGCGTACTGCGCATAGAAGTGGGTCAGGTCCGGAACCAGATCCTTGACCACGTCCATGTGCGGCAGCGGGTAGATCGGCACTTCGGCCTTGCCGCAATCGGCAATGGCGCGGGTGCAGGCCAGTGTGTTGGTGCCGTCGATGTTCATCGCGCACGAACCGCAGATACCCTCGCGGCAGGAGCGACGGAAGGTCAGGGTCGGATCAATCTCGTTCTTGATCTTGATCAGCGCGTCCAGAACCATCGGGCCGCACGCATCGAGATCGATCTCGTAGGTGTCGGTACGCGGATTCTGGTCGCCATCGGGGCTCCAGCGGTAGATCTTGAAGGTCCGCGTGTTCTTCGCGCCGCCCTTGGCGGGGAAGTGCTTGCCCTTGGTCAACCGGGAGTTCTTCGGGAGTGCAAATTCAGCCATGTTCGTAAGTTCCCCGGATCAGTAGACGCGCGGCTTCGGCGGCACCACGGACACGTCATCGCTGAGCGTGTACATGTGCACCGGGCGGTAATCGAAGCTGCACTTGCCCTTGTCGTCGACAGTGACCAGCGTGTGCTTCTGCCAGTTGACGTCGTCGCGGTCCGGGTAATCCTCGTGCGCGTGGGCGCCACGGCTTTCCTTGCGCTGCTCGGCCGAGTTGATGGTCGCCACTGCGTTGAGCAGCAGGTTGTTCAGCTCGTAGGTTTCGATCAGATCCGAGTTCCAGACCAGCGAACGGTCGGAAACCTTGACGTCCTGGAACGAATCAAACACTTCCGCCATCTTCTGGCAGCCCTCTTCCAGCGTCTTGCTGGTGCGGAACACGGCAGCATCGTTCTGCATGGTGCGCTGCATGTTGTCGCGGATGACCGAAGTCGGCGTATCGCCATTGGCGTGACGCAGCTTGTCGAGCAGACCCAGGGCCTTGTCGCAGGCATCGGACGGCAGGGTCTTGTGCGCAGCACCCGGCTTGATCGTCTCGGCGCAGCGGTTGGCCACGGCGCGGCCGAACACCACCAGGTCGAGCAGCGAGTTGGAGCCCAGACGGTTTGCACCGTGCACGGACACGCAGGCCGCCTCGCCAATGGCGTACAGGCCCGGCACCACTGCATCGGGGTTGTCGCCGACCTTGCGCACCACTTCACCGTGGTAATTGGTCGGGATGCCGCCCATGTTGTAGTGCACGGTCGGGATGACCGGGATCGGCTGCTTGTGCACGTCCACGCCCGCGAAAATGCGTGCGCTTTCGGCAATACCCGGCAGCTTGTCGTCGATCACGCCCGGGCCGAGGTGGGTCAGGTCGAGCAGGATGTGATCCTTGTGCTCGCCGACGCCGCGGCCTTCGCGGATTTCGATGGTCATCGAACGCGACACCACGTCACGCGATGCCAGATCCTTGTAATGCGGTGCGTAGCGCTCCATGAAGCGCTCGCCACTGCTGTTGCGCAGGATGCCGCCCTCGCCTCGCACACCTTCGGTGATCAGGCAGCCGGCGCCATAGATGCCGGTCGGGTGGAACTGCACGAATTCCATGTCCTGCAGCGGCAGACCGGCACGGGCCACCAGGCCACCGCCGTCACCGGTACAGGTATGCGCCGAGGTGGCGCTGAAGTAGGCACGGCCGTAACCGCCGGTTGCCAGCACCACGCCCTGCGAACGGAACAGGTGCAGGGTGCCTTCAGCCATGTCAAGGGCGAGCACGCCGCGGCACACGCCTTCGTCGTCGAAGATCAGGTCGAGTGCGAAGTACTCGATCATGAACTGCGCATCGTGCGCCAGCGACTGCTGGTACAGGGTGTGCAGGATGGCGTGGCCGGTACGGTCGGCGGCGGCGCAGGTACGCTGCGCGGACGGGCCTTCACCGTACTTGGTGGTCATGCCACCGAACGGACGCTGGTAGATCTTGCCTTCTTCGGTGCGCGAGAACGGAACGCCGTAGTGTTCCAGCTCGATGATGGCCGGGATGGCCTCACGGCACATGTACTCGATGGCGTCCTGGTCGCCCAGCCAATCCGAACCCTTGATGGTGTCGAAGAAGTGGTAACGCCAGTCATCCTCGCCCATGTTGGCAAGCGCGGCGGAGATACCGCCCTGTGCTGCCACGGTGTGCGAACGGGTCGGGAAGACCTTGGTGATGCAGACAGTCTGCAAGCCCTTCTGGGCCAGGCCAAACGTTGCACGCAGGCCAGCGCCACCGGCGCCGACGACGACCATGTCGACCTTGTGTTCAGTGATGTTGTAAGCGGACATGTATCAGTTCCCAAACGCGATGCGGGCAACCGCAAAGATGCTGACGATGGCGCCGAGCACGGCAACGAACTTGACCGTGGTCTGCAAGGCCAGGGCCATCAGCGAGTTGTGGATGTAGTCCTCAAGGACCACCTGCAGGCCAAGCTGGGCGTGCCAGAACATGGCAACCAGGAAGCCACCCAGCAGGATCGCGTTCCACGGCTTGGCAATGGTTTCCACGGCGGTAACGTAATCGGCGCCCATCAGGCTCAGCACCAGGCACAGGAACCAAATGGTCAGTGCGACCAGGGCGGTAGCGGTCAGGCGCTGGTGGACGAAATGCTCGGTACCGGACTTGGCGCTGCCAAGGCCACGCGCATTCTTCAGCGGGGTGCGGTACTTGCTCATGCGGCAGCTCCCATGCAGACGTAAGCCCAGATCAGCGCGGTCAGCACCAGCGAAGCAATCACCGACACCCAGCTGCTGCGGATGAAGGTAGCCTTGGCGTAGCCGATGGCGAAGTCCTGCACGATATGGCGGATGCCATTGCACAGGTGGTAGGCGAAGCACCAGGTCCAACCGAACAGGATCACCTTGCCGTACCAGGCGCTGGCGTGGGTGGTGAAGCAGTTCCAGGACTCAGGCCCCATCATCAGGGCGAACAAGCCGCCCGCAATGATCAGGGAACCGACAGTCAGAATGATGCCGGTTACTCGATGCAGGATCGAGGTGGCCATCTGGATCTGCCAGCGATACACCTGCAGGTGCGGAGAGAGGGGGCGGGGTCTGTTCGCCATTCGCTGACTCGTATCTCGGCTGGGCGGCTCAATGCCGCGTTGGCTCAACGCTGCTCAGAAATCTATGCAGCGCCCGTTTTTCTCCCAATCGCCATACCGCACCGGATCAAGTCCGCCGCGGCCGCCTATTTCCTGAGGCACCGGTGTCACCTCGGGAAGCGGCTGCTTCTCGGGGGCCAACGGGGCTTCAGCTTCGGGCTCGGGAGTGGGGGTTGTTTGGCCTATCATTGGTGGTCTCGCAACGCACAAATTTTAGTCCTCAGTCACGTGTCTGACAACCTCGCCCCTGCTTTCACCGGTTTCCGCACACTTTCCAAGGCTCAGATCGTGAGCCTTGCGGGAGCCGATGCGGTCGCTTTCGCCCAAGCCCAGTTCGCCAATGACGTGCCCTCGCTGGCCGACGGTCATTGGCAATGGAGTGCCTGGCTGACCGCCAAAGGCCGCGTACTGTCTATCTTTCAGCTTGTACGGGTAGACGCACAGACCCTGCTGCTGGTCTGCCACGACGGCGGTGCCGAAGCCATGGCCGAGCAGTTGCGCCGCTTTGTATTCCGCCGCAAGGTCGTCATCAGCCATGCCAGCGCATTGGCGGTGAATGCCGCGCTGGAACCGCCGGTTTCGGCCCATGGCGCGCAATTGGCGCAACTGGCCGATGCCGTCATCGAGCTGGATGTGGGCAGCGCAGCGGCTCCGCGCACGCTGCAGATCGGCGGCGTTGCCGCTACCATCGACGACAGCGCTGAATTGGCATGGCGTCAATCCGACCTTCGTTTCGGCCTGCCTCGGCTTGAAGATGCACAGCGTGAGCAATGGACGCCGCAGCAGCTCGGACTGGATCGCCTGAACGCTTACAGCGTCAAGAAGGGCTGCTATCCCGGCCAGGAGATCGTCGCCCGCACCCACTTCCTGGGCAAAGCCAAGCGCTCGCTGGCGCTCTTGGAATGCGCCTCATTCGCAAATTCCGGTGACGCGGTCCAGCATGGCGACAGCAACATCGGCACCGTCGCCTGCGTGGCCGGTGCGTTGGCGCTGGCCGTGCTGCCATTGGAATTGCCGGAAGGCCAGCTTCAGGTTAGTGGCGAGACCGCCAGCATCCAGCCGCTGCTGGAAGGCCTGGCCCGCTGAGACCCTGTAGTGCCGAGCCATGCTCGGCAAGGGCATTCCCGGTAAAGCCTCTGCCGAGCATGGTTCGGCACTACCTAGGCATTGCCGGCCAGCTTTGTAGGAGCGGCGTAAGCCGCGAAGCCACAACTGCATCAAATCGCGAAGAGCACTACCCCTCCCCAGCCCTCCCCTTGCCTGCGGCAAAGGGAGGGAGCAAAACGTAGCGCCGAGCCATGCTCGGCTGGGGCATTGCCGGGAAAGCCTCTGCCGAGCAGGGCTCGGCACTACATGAGCTAGCCCTCTGCTTCGATGCGACTGCCGCTGGCCGCTTCAAAAAAGTGCAGCTTCGATGCGTTCACCTCAACTGCAATCTCCTGGCCGACCTGCGGCAGCTGCTGCGGCGGCACCCGCATGATCAGCGCCTGCTCGCCATAACGCAGATTGACGAAAATCTCATTGCCTACCGGCTCCAGGCCTTCGATGCGCGCATTGAACGCCGTCGCACCACTGCCCGGCTGCAGGTGCTCGGGCCGCACGCCAACCACCAGCGGCTTGCCATACCATTCCGCACCCAGCGACACAGCGCCGAGCGCCACTTCGACACCCTCTTCCAGTTGCAGCACTGCCGAACCTGCTTCATCAAGCCGCAATTGCCCACGCAACATATTCATCGCCGGACTCCCCAGAAACCCGGCAACAAACAGATTGACCGGCCTGTCATACAGCGCCATCGGCGTATCGATCTGCTGAACCACCCCTTCGTTGAGCACAACGATGCGTTGACCCAGCGTCATCGCCTCGACCTGGTCATGGGTGACATAGATCATCGTGGTGCCCAGCTTGCGATGCAGCTGCGCGATCTCGGTACGCACTGAATGACGCAGCTTTGCATCCAGATTGGACAGCGGCTCATCCAACAGGAATACCGCCGGCTCGCGCACCAGCGCACGCCCCAGCGCGACGCGCTGACGCTGACCGCCCGACATCGCGCGCGGCAGCTTGTCCAGCATCGAAGTCAGGCCCAAGGAATCAGCCGCCTCCTGCACCCGGCGTTGCACCTCGGCCTTGTCATGCCCGCGCAGCTTCAAACCAAAACCCAGGTTCTCGGCCACTGTCATATGCGGGTAGAGCGCGTAGTTCTGGAACACCATGGCGATGTCCCGATCCTTCGGTGCAACGTCATTGACCACCCGCTCGTCGATGCGCAGTTGGCCAGCACTGATCTCCTCCAGCCCGGCCACCATTCGCAGCAGTGTGGACTTGCCACAACCTGACGGCCCCACCAGCACCATCAACTCGCCATCGGCGATATCGAAACTGGCCCCGGCCACGGCAACCTGACCGTTGTCATACACCTTGCGCACACTGTCGAATTGAACCTTGGCCATCACTACCTCGTTGCGAGTCGAAACCTGGAGCCGGGGAACACTTGCGTTACAACGACAGAACAGTTTCCTGCAATCGTATACATCCGAAACATTGTGCACGGTAAGCATATTCATATGGCACCATCACAGTCGCTCTTACATGGCACCTGCGCTCCGCTGCACGGACCTGCTTCCGCCTTCGCGGCATGCTGCATTGCACAAGCACAGGTTGCCCACGCCCGCCCCCTCGCGCCGATGGACGCGGACGTCCCAATCGCGGCGCAGGCCTTGAAGACGAACAATTGACAACGATGTCATCCGCACCCGAAACTCGTGCCATGCACGACACCCTCTTCCTGTTCGGTGCCACAGGCGATCTGGCCCAGCGTTATCTGTTCCCGTCCCTGCTACGCCTGCTTGGCGACGGTCTGCTCCCTGAAGATTTCCGCGTGCGTGCACTGGCTTTGTCGCCGCATGACACCGAGAAATTCCGCGACCTCCTGCGTCCGCGTCTGGAAGCAGCCATGCCGCATGCCAGCCAGGATGACATCGGCAACCTGCTCAACCGCATCGACTACCGCTCGGTGGACCTGCGCAATGCCGAGTCGGTCGCCGAGGCCGTCAAGGATCTGGTACACCGCAAGTGCGTCAGCTATCTGGCAATCCCACCGGGTCTGTACATCTCCACCTGCGAAGGCCTGGCACTGGGCGGCGCCCTGGCTGCGCCCAACCGGCTGATGCTGGAAAAGCCGATCGGTTCGGACAGCGACAGCGCTGAGGAGATCCTGCAGTCGATCGGCAAGTTGATCGACGAAGACCGCGTGTTCCGCCTGGACCACTACCTGGGCAAGGCGCCGGTACAGAACCTGATGGCGCTGCGCTTCGGCAACACCTTGCTGGAAGCGGTATGGAACCGTAACTACATCGCCTCGGTGCACATCCTGGTTGCCGAAAGCGACGGCGTGGATGGCCGTGACTCCTATTACTCGCGCTCCGGCGCCCTGCGTGACATGGTGCAGAGCCATATCCTGCAGCTGCTGTGCCTGGTGGCGATGGAGCCGCCGGCGTCGCTGGAAGCCGACCGCATCCGCGACGAGAAGGTCAAGGTGCTGCGCGCCCTGCGCCCGCTCGACGCCAAACACGCGGCCAAGGACAGCGTGCGCGGTCGCTACACCGCCGGCACCATCAACGGCCAGCCGGCGCAGGCCTATCAGCCGCCGGAAGGCAGCGAGGCCGAAACATTTGTCGGCGTCACCGCGCATATCGACAACTGGCGCTGGGCCGGTGTGCCGTTCCATCTGGTTACCGGCAAGCGCCTGCCCGAGCGCACCACCCGCATCGAGGTCAACCTCAAGCCGGTGACGCATTGGTTGTTCGAGCGCCCCGACCGCAAAAACGCCACCCCCAACCGCCTGACCTTCCAGCTGCAGCCGCAGGAGAACATCCAGCTCGGCTTGATGAGCTCGCTGGCTGGCCCGGAATGGGGCGCGCTGGAACTGCAACCGCTTGAACTGGAACTCTCGGTCCCGACCGGCCTGCACCGTCGTATCGCCTACGAACGTCTGTTCCTGGACGCCTTCAACGGCAACCACGCACTGTTCGTGCGCGATGACGAAGTGCGCGCCGCCTGGGCATGGATCGACAGCGTCAGCGATGCCTGGAAGGCTGCCGACCTGCCGATGGAACCCTACCCGGCCGGTGGCTGGGGCCCGCAGTTGGCACAGGACTTCCTGCCCGAATCCATTGCCGCTGAAGCAGGCCCGGAGCAGGGGCTGTGAGCCCCAGCGCTGACCTGGTACTGGTAGCGGATATTGGTGGCACCAACGCGCGCTTCGCGCTGGCAGACCGTTCCGCCGCCACCCCGCTGGATCAGGGCAGCATCGACGAATATCCGGTGGCGCAGTTCGCGTCACTGGCCGATGCCGCCGCGCACTACCTGCAGCAACGTGGTGCGAGCGCCACCAGCGGCGTGTTCGCGGTAGCCGGCCGGGTCGACGGTGACGAAGCGCGCATCACCAATCACCCCTGGGTCATCTCGCGTTCGCGCACCGCCGAGCAGCTCGGTTTCGAACAGTTGCACCTGATCAATGACTTCGTCGCCCAGGCCATGTCGATTGCCCTGCTCGGGGTTGACGATGTGGTGCAGGTCGGCGGAGCTGGCTGGCAACCCGCCGCCGAAGGCGAATCGCGCAACTACTGCGTGCTAGGCCCCGGCACCGGCCTGGGTGTTGGCGGGCTGGTGGTACGCGATGGTCGCAACTACCCGCTGGCCACCGAAGGCGGCCATGCCAGCTTTGCACCGAACTCGCCGGAACAGATCCGCATCCTGGAAATCCTCTCGGCGCAGTTCGGCCGGGTGTCCAACGAACGCCTGGTCTGCGGTCCCGGCCTGGTCAACATCCATCGCGCCATCTGCGAGATGGCGGGCACCGATCCGGGCCTTCTGCAACCAGCAGAGGTCAGCGCACGCGCTGCCGAAGGCGATGTACTGGCGACTCGCGCGGTTGAAGTGTTCCTTGAAATATTCGGCGCAGTCGCCGGCGACGCGGTGCTGGTACAAGGCGCCTGGGACGGCGTGTTCCTGACCGGTGGACTGGTACCGCGCCTGCTGCAGCAACTGCAGCATTCCGGTTTCCGCCAACGGTTTGAAAGCAAGGGACGCTTCTCCGCGACGATGTCGCAGATCCCGTCGATGGCCATCACCCATCCCTGCCCCGGCTTGCTGGGCGCCACTGCGTATGCGCTGGACATGCAGCGCGCCAACTCTGGAGTTACCGCATGAACGCCGCTGTTTCCGACCGCATCACACTTGTCCGCCATGCTGACGAAGAGGCCTGGACCGAAAGTGTCGCCAAGGAAATGGCAGCACTGTTGAGCGCGGAAATCGAGCAGCGCGGGCGCGCCCGCATGCTGCTGTCCGGCGGCACCACGCCGGCTCCCATCTACGAACTATTGTCCGACCAGGGCCTGGAATGGGCGCGGGTTGAAGTTGGCCTGGCCGACGAACGCTGGCTCTCGCCGCAGGACAAGGACAGCAACGCCTGGCTGGTACGCGACAGCTTCCTGCGCCATGCCGAAGGTGCGCATTTTGATCCGCTGGTACGCGTTGGCCTGCCCATCGCCGAATGCGTGCACACCGCCAACCTGCTCGCCACCCATTCGCAGCCGGCCTGTCTGGTCGTGCTGGGCATGGGCAACGACGGCCATACCGCCTCGTTGTTCCCGGGCTCGCCCGATCTGCCGCAGGCACTGCAGAGCAAGCATCCTTATGCGGCATTGGATGCCACCGGCTGCCCGGTCGCCAAACACTGGTCTTTGCGCATCACCTTGACCCCGCACGGCTTGGCTTTGGCCAACCAGCGCCTGCTGTTGCTGCGCGGCAAGCAGAAGCTGGAGGTGCTCGAAGCCGCACTCGCATCCGGCGACGTGCATACCTACCCGATCCTTGCTGCGATCAATGCGCCCGGCAACAAGCTGCGCGTGCATTGGTGCCCTTGAGCGGGGAGTAGCGCATCGGGGACAAGAAATGGACCTGGCCCGCCGCTCGCATGAGCTGCAGGCGGAACTTTTCGAGGCACCAGAACCCGAAGCCCACCGCTCTCCTTGCTGCACCCTCTTCCTCATTCCAGCCATAGAGCCATGCATCCGAAAATCCAAGCCATCACCGATCGCATCCGCCAGCGCAGCGCCCCGTCGCGCGCGGCTTATCTGGCCGGGATTGATGCCGCGCTGCGCGAAGGCCCGTTCCGCTCACGTCTGAGCTGCGGCAATCTGGCCCACGCCTATGCGGCTTGCGGGCCTACCGATAAGGACCGTCTGCGCGGTGCTGTGACGCCCAATCTGGGCATCATCACCTCGTACAACGACATGTTGTCGGCGCACCAGCCGTTCGAGCATTACCCGACGCTGATCCGCGACGCTGCCCGCGAGCTGGGCGCGACCGCGCAGGTTGCAGGCGCAGTGCCTGCGATGTGCGACGGCGTTACCCAGGGCCGTGGCGGTATGGAGCTGTCGTTGTTCTCGCGCGACGTGATTGCCCAGGCAACCGCGATCGGCCTCAGCCATGACATGTTCGACGCCACCATCTATCTGGGCGTGTGCGACAAGATCGTGCCAGGCCTGCTGATCGGCGCCCTTGCCTTTGGTCACCTGCCGGCAGTGTTTGTACCGGCCGGGCCGATGACCCCGGGCATCCCGAACAAGAAGAAGGCCGAAGTCCGCGAGCGCTATGCTGCTGGCGAAGCCACCCGCGAAGAACTGCTGGAAGCCGAATCGGCTTCGTACCACGGCCCGGGCACCTGCACCTTCTACGGCACCGCCAATTCCAACCAGGTGCTGTTGGAAGCGATGGGCGTGCAGCTGCCAGGCGCTTCGTTCGTCAACCCTGAGCTGCCGCTGCGCGATGCATTGACCCGCGCCGCTACTGCACGCGTGTTGGAAATCAGCGCGCTGGGCAATGACTTCCGTCCGTTCGGCCGCGTGATTGACGAGCGCGCCATCGTCAACGCCGTGGTCGCACTGATGGCCACTGGTGGCTCCACCAACCACACCATCCACTGGATCGCAGTCGCACGTGCCGCCGGCATCGTGTTGACCTGGGACGACATGGACGAGCTGTCGCAGATCGTGCCGCTGCTGGCCCGCGTCTACCCCAACGGCGAAGCCGACGTGAACCGCTTTGCAGCGGCCGGCGGCCCCGGCTTCGTGTTCCGCGAACTGATGGACGCTGGCCTGATGCATGCCGATGCGACCACGATCGCCGAAGGCGGTATGCGCGCCTTCGCCCAGGAACCGCGCCTGACCGACGGCAAGGTCAGCTACGTGCCCGCCGCTGAACTCAGCGGTGACGAAGAAGTGGTGCGCCCGGCCTCCAACCCATTCGAGGCGCAGGGCGGCCTGCGCCTGCTGCGCGGCAATATCGGCCGCTCGCTGATCAAGCTGTCGGCAGTAAAGGCGCAATACCGCACGATTGAAGCACCGGCCGTGGTCGTCGATGCGCCGCAGGTCTTGAACAAACTGCACGCCGCCGGCGCCCTGCCGCAGGACTTTGTGGCCGTGGTCCGCTATCAGGGCCCGCGCTCCAATGGCATGCCGGAACTGCATTCGCTGGCACCGCTGCTCGGCCTGCTGCAGAACCAGGGTCGACGCGTCGCATTGGTCACCGATGGTCGCCTCTCCGGCGCCTCCGGCAAGATCCCCGCCGCCATCCACGTTACTCCAGAAGCAGCACGCGGCGGCCCGATCGCACGCATCCGCGAGGGCGACATGATCCGCCTGGATGGTGAAGCCGGCACCTTGGAAGTACTGGTTGACGCCGCCGAGTGGGCTGCCCGTGGCATTGCCGCCAACACCGCACCGGCCGGCTCGGACATGGGTCGCAATCTGTTCGCGATGAACCGCCGCATCGTCGGCCCGGCCGATCAGGGCGCAATCTCGATTTCCTGCGGCCCGGCCCGTCCGGACGGCAGCCTGTGGGACTACGACGCCGAATACGAGCTCGGCCATGACCATGCCGCAGCCGCGGCCCCACACGAAGCCAACGACGCCTGAGATTCGGGATTCGCGAAGACGTTTTTCAAGAGGACACTATGAGCATTGCCCAATACCAGGACCGCGCCGAGCAGCTGTTGAGCGCCGCCGGCATCTTGCCAGTCGTTACCGTGCACACCCTCGACCAGGCGCGCGCCGTCAGCGCTGCCCTGCTCGAAGGCGGCCTGCCCGCGATAGAACTGACCCTGCGCACGCCGGTAGCAATGGAAGCGCTGGCCATGCTCAAGCGCGAACTGCCGGATGTGGTTGTAGGCGCCGGCACCGTGCTGACCATCGAGCAGATGCAGCGCTCCATCGATGCCGGTGCTGACTTCATCGTCACCCCAGGCACGCCGGCGCATATGGCCGATGCCTTGGCTGCCGCGCCGTTGCCGGTGGTTCCGGGTGCCGCTTCACCGACCGAACTGCTGGAACTGGTCGCGCGCGGCTTCCGCATCTGCAAGCTGTTCCCGGCTACAGCCGTCGGCGGCCTGGCAATGATCAAGGGCGTTGCCGGCCCGATTCCGGAACTCAAGCTCTGCCCCACCGGTGGCATCACCGAAGCCACTGCAGGCGACTATCTGTCGCAGAAAAACGTGGTCTGCATCGGCGGCTCGTGGATGGTGCAGGACAGCTGGATCCGCAACGGCCAATGGGACGAAGTGAAGAAGTCCGCCGCCGCTGCCGCTGCCATCGTCAAACAGGCCCGCGCTGGCTGACGCAAATCAGCTTCTGGGTTGCGGTAGGAGCGGCGTCAGCCGCGAAGCCCACAGCAACCAAACCACCTGCGCCCAATCCCCAAGGCTTCGGTGCGGGTGTCGGTACTTGCGATGCGTCGCCCGTATGCATCATCAGCTTCGCGGCTGACGCCGCTCCTACATGCATTCACCGGGAAAGCTCCTGCCGAGCATGGCTCGGCACTACAGCCGGGCAAAGAGAGGCTGGTGCATTTGTTTTCTCAGATCCGACGGAAGTTCTTCCTCTCCCTCTCGTCGACTGGCCTGCGCCTCGGTATTCGAGGCGCAGTTTTTATTCCTCAACGCTTGCTGCGCTCACTACGGCGTAGCTCGGCAGGAATCTCGATTTCGACCTTGGCTGGCAGGCTGCTGATATGCAGCTCATTGCCCAGCCACTGCGCCGGTTCGCCATTGATGGTCGCCTCTCCCGGCGTGCCCTCATAAGGCCATTGCAGCAACAGCCCCGCCGCCGCCAAACGTAGTCCTTCAGATACCTGCAAGGTCAGCTGCTTGTCACTGCGCTGCAGCGCGTAGCTCAACATGCCGTGCGAGGTGTTCAAGTCCTCGATGGCGATGCCCTTGCCGGTCAACCATGCACTGGGCACACCCGCAGCCAACACGATCGGCCCATCCACATCACGCTCATAGGCGAACATATCCAAGGCCGAGCGAACGAAATCCGATGCCACCCAGGCATGCGGCAGGTCACCGACAAAGAACGGCTGGCGCGGCGTCGATGACACCACCTCGGCCCACTGATTCCACGCCGGCGGCGCACGGTCCTTGAAGAAGAACTCGGTAGCCTCCCAGGCCCGCGCACGCCAGCCAAGGCGTACGAAGGCACTCACGTTGCGCCACTCATAAGGCGTGTAGTCCTTCCATTGGCGCTTGCCATCGCGGCGCTCGACGAAGTGCTGCCAATAGCGCTCGAAGGTGTTGTCGAGGGCGGGCTGCGGCAACCTGCCCTGCTCGCCTCCCGGCGCCAGTGCAATCGTGGTCGAGGTGGCATCGAAGTCGCCCAACTCCACCGATCCGGGCAGATAGTCGATCTTGTGCGCCGCCATCGCCGCGCGCAGCGATTCATCCAGGTCCTGGCGGAACTGGTCGCGCGACGCGGCCATGGTCAGCGCTTCGGTTTCCAAGCCCAAAGCAGCCGCCATGTCGGCAGCGTCCTTGTAACCGCGCAACGCCCAGAAATTGTCCCAGTACGAATGCACCGGCTTGGCCGAATAGCCTTCGTGACTGATCGAGGCCGGCATCATTCCGTAGAAGCCTGCGTTGCGTGCACGGTTCTCCTCGGTGCGCTCGCTCAGCCGCAACTGCTCCATATAGCTCCATGCCTTCTGCACATGCGGCCACATCTGCTGCAGGAAGGCGGTGTCGCCAGTGTGCCGCCAGTATTCGGCGATGGTATAGATCAGTTCACCGTGGCTGTCGTTCTCCGGCACCGGATCGCTGCCGCGTGCATCCACGCAGCAAGGCACCATGCCGCTCTCGAATTGATATGGCGCATACCAATCCACGTACTGACGTACTGCATCGGCGCGCCCCATCCGCAACAAGCCCTCCGAGATCATCGCGCCGTCGCGGATCCAACTGCGTGCATAGGAACGCGTGCCCGGCTGCAGGCTCGGCCCAACCCGTGAGATCAGCATATGAGCGAGCGCAGTGCGCAGCATATTGGCCAACGGCTGGCCGGCCTCGGGCACGCGCAGCTTGAGCTGATCCAACTTCTGCCGCCACATCGTGGCGACCTGTTGCTGTGCCTTGTCGGCATCGAACCTGGCCGGCATCTGCCAATTGCCGGTCTGCGGCAGCACCAACACCACCTCCCGGCGTTGTCCCGGCTCCAGCTTCCAGTTGTAGACCAAGGCGCCCGATGCCAAGCCGGTGGCATCGCGAACTTCCTGCGTGATCGGCAAGTCCTTGTCAGCCAGGTGGGTGACAGCCAACTTGCTGTCGAAGCTGCTGGCAAAGCCCGCATCGGCCGGAAGCGACGTATACACGCGCGGCTGGCCGTTGACGCTTATCTGCCCGCTCCGCACCGTCAGATTGTCGATGCGGCTGACGCCACCGACGGTATTGAGGAACTGGCTGGGCGGATTGACCTGGAACGGCCGCACCGCAAGCGCCAAACGATACTCGTGCGCGACCTTGTCGGTGTTGTGCAGCTCATAGCGTGCCACCAGCTGTGCCTGGTCCGGCCGCCCCTGCACGAAGCCCGTGACATTCAAACCGAAGTGATCGTGCTCCCAAGCCACCGACGGCATCGGCAGATAGCCGTCCTGCAGACTCTGGCTGGACTTCACCTCCGCCCAGCCGATCACCTTGCCATCGAGCACCACGAACGGCTCGATGCTGAAGCCACCCTTCATCGCCTCCAGTGCGCCGTCCTCGCTGATCAGCGCCTGCTCGCGGCCGCCATCCAGACCCAGAATGGTCCAGTACGGCTGCTCGCCACTGAAACCACGCGGCAAGGAGCCGCGCGGCAGATCGGTCGCAATAGAGCGGATGAAATCATTTGGCGTATTGGCAAACGACAAGGGCTTGAGGCTGATATCGCGGATGCCATAACGCCAGTTGGGGCCATCGACCAGATCAAAGCGCAGGTAACGCGCCTCGGTTTCCGGCAATGCCAGCCAATCCTTGCCACCGCTGCCGCTGGTGACTTCACGCAGCGTCTTCCAGTCACGCCCATCGGCGGACCCACGCACCACGTACCGACTTGCCTCCAGCCCGGGTGCCCATTGCACGACCGCACCGCCGAACTCGCGTACCTTGCCCAGGTCCAGGCTGACTGTCTGCTGCTTGATTCCGCCGCTGATCCACAACGTGTCCGGCTTGCCGTCGGCGATGCGCTGCTGCAGGGCAGTCGCCGTATCAGCGATCACCGTGGTGGTCAGCGCCGAGTTGTCTTCCTTGGGCAGCGGTTGCAGCGTCAGCTGGTCGAAGCAGACCGTGCCGCGGCCGCCGACCTTGCTGTAAATGGTGAACTCCACTGCCGCGCTACGGCGCAGTGTCTTGTCCTGGCCTGGCCCCCAGGCCTTCTCGATATGCCGCTTGCGATAGCTGATGCGGGTCCAGTTTTTTGGAAAGTTGAACCCCGGACGATTGACCCACCAGACGTTGTCGCCACTGGCGTCGACCAGCTTGAACTGCAGGTCATTGGCCGGCGAATCACCGCGCAGGTCGAACGACAGTTGGTAGTTCTCAGGCCAGGTCACGTCCAACGGACGACGGATGCCGACGTAGCCGGAAACTTCATGGAAGTCGTAGTCCAGGCACAGCGCGCGACCGTTGTTGCCGGCAACCGGGCGCAAGGAGCCGCTGACCTGCGGCGAGGTGATCAGCTGCCACGCGCCGATATCGTCGAACTTGGCGAGCACGGCGGCGCCGGCCGGTTGTACCCATGCCAGCAACAAGCCCAGCAGACTGATCACAGAACGCATTTTCATCAGCAAAATCCCGATTCGACACCAGCAAGCCGCACCTGCTGGATTTTCGCAAAGATCACCGCCATCCGCGGCGGTATGTTTCGTATGGAAGTGCGCTGTCGCGGCCCTTCTGCAAGCCCGCGTACTTCAGCCCTTGACGCTGCCCAGCAGCAGACCCTGGATGTAATAGCGCTGCAGCACCAGGAACAACAACAGCACCGGCAACACCGTGACCACCGCGCCGGCCATCATCATTTCCACATCCATGATGTGCTCGCGCGACAAGCTGGCCAGCGCCACAGGCAAGGTGTAGTGCTCCTGGTCGGTCAGCACGATCAACGGCCACATGAAATCGTTCCATGCCCCCATGAAGGTGAAGATCGCCAGGGTCACCAGCACCGGCTTGAGCATGGGCAGCACGATCTGGAAGAAGATCCGTGCCTCGCTGGCGCCGTCGATACGCGCCGCTTCCAGCAACTCATCAGGAATCGAGCGCGCGTATTGGCGCACCAGGAAGATACCGAACACGCTGGCCAGCGCCGGTACCACCACACCACCAAAGGTATTCACCAAACCCATCTGCTTCATCAGCAGGAACAGCGGCAGCATCGCTACCTGCGCCGGAATGACCAGCGCCGCCAGCAGCATCTGGAACAACCGCTCGCGACCGGCAAAGCGCAGCTTGGCAAAGGCATAGCCGGCCAAGGTGTTGAACAGTAGCGAGCCCAGGGTGATCGCAACCGACACCAGCAAGCTGTTGACGAAGTTGTTGCCCATGCCGGTGCGGGCGAACAAGGCCTGATAGTTGGCAAGCGTGGTGTGCGCCGGCAGCAACGGCGGCGGAAACTGCGATGCCTGCCCGCTGGGCATGAACGACACCGACAGCATCCATGCCAACGGCGCCAGGCTGATCACCGCCAACAGCAGCAGCCCGCCGTTCACCCACCACGCATGCCAACGCGACTGCCCAATCTCTCGGCTCGTACCAATCTGGCTCATACCAGCTCCCTGCGCTTACCGAAGCGCAACATCAACGTAGTCACCGCCAGAATGATCAGGAACAAGAGGAAGGCCACGGCCGAGGCCCGGCCAAGGTTCCACCACTTGAAGCCTTCCTCGAACATGAAATACAGCACGCTCACCGTACTTTGCAGCGGATCACCTCGGGTCATCACGTAGGGCTCGGCAAACAGCTGGAAGTAACCGGACACGGTGATCACACCGACCACCAGCAGCACCGGCCCCAGCATCGGCAAGGTGATGTGCAGGAACTGCTGCCAGCGCGAGGCGCCATCAATGCGCGCCGCCTCGTACAGGTCCTTGGGGATTGCCTGCAGGCCCGCCAGGAAGATCACCATGTTGTAGCCGAAGTTCTTCCACACCGCGAAGCCAATGATGGTCGGCATTGCCCAGTTCGGGTCGCCGAGCCAGTCGATCGGATTGATGCCGATCTGGCCCAGCCCCCAGTTCACCAACCCGTAGCGGGTGTGGAACAGATAACGCCAGATCACCGCCACCGCCACCAGCGTGGTCACCACCGGCGCAAACAACGCGGTGCGGAACAGCGCTTTGAAGCGCGCGGCCGGTGCGTTGAGCAGCAGCGCAGCACCCAGCGAAACACCTATCGACAAGGGCACGCCAGCCACCACGAAGTACGCGGTATTGCCCAGCGACTTCCAGAACATCGTTGTCTGCAGCAGGTCGATGTAGTTACCAAGGCCGGCGAAGCGCAGGTTGTGCGGGTCAGCCAAAGCGTAGAGATCAAAATCGGTCAGGCTCAAGGCCAGTGCCGACAACACCGGCAAGCCGAAGAACACGCCGATCACGATCAGCGCCGGTGCAGCGAATATCCAGCCAGCCAGCGAGCCGCGCTTCATGGCGCCGCCTTCGCAGCTGCGCCGGCCTGCTGCTCGACGATCCAACGGCGCTTGGCGAGGATGTCATCCACTTGCTGGTCCAGCTGTTCGACCGCCTTGTCCTGCGGCAAGCCGCCGCGCACCACCTGCTCGGTCACCACCCGCATCTGCTGGGCGATGCGCTCCCACTCCAATACCTTGGGCGTGGGCTTGACGCGTTCGAGCTGATCGGCGAATGCTGCAGTAAGCGGATCATCCTGCAGCTCCGGCGACTGCCAGGCGCTGCGCCGCGGCGGCAGGTCACCAATGATCTTGTAGAAGCGCTGCTGGATGGCTGGACGCGACAGGAACTCGATCAGCTTCCACGCTGCCTCTTTCTTCTGCGAAGAACGGAACACCACCAGACTGGTGCCGCCGGCGATGCCTGCACCCAATCCGTCAGGACCAGGCAGCGGCGTCGCGCCCCACTCGCCCTCCAGCGAGGCCGGTTGGCGTTGGCGGAACTCGCGGATATTCCATGGGCCCGACAGATAGAACGCGGTGAAACCGCGGAAGAACTCATCCCAAACGTTGGATATCTGGGTCTCGGACATCTTCGGCGCCCAGCCCTGCTCGAACATATTGTCGTAGAAGGCCAGCGTGCGGCGGAAACCGGGGCTGCGGAAGTTGCCGCGGGTATCGCCATCGCGCAACAGCGCATCATCCTGCTGCAAGGCGAATGACAGCTGCGGCTCGAACTCGTTCAAGGGCATCAGCACCGGGTAGCCACGCGTGCCCATGATCTTCTTCAGCGCCGCGTTCATCTGCTCCCATTCGGCCCAGGTCTTCGGCGGTTGCGAGTAACCGGCCTGACGCAATAGATCCTTGCGATAGAACAGCAGACGCGTATCTACATACCAAGGAATACCGACCAGCTGACCGTCGACGACATTGGTGTCCCAGATGCCGGCGAAGTAGTCAGACTGATCGATGACAGTGGACGTATCGACCAGTGGCTGCAGCGGCGTCAGTGACTGCAGGGTTGCGAACTCGGCGATCCAGGTATTGCCCAGCTGACAGACATCGGGAAGTCCGTCAGCCGCATAAGCCGTCAACAACTTCTCGTGCGCTGCGGTCCACGGAATATTCTGTACATCGACACGAATGCCCGGGTTCTCCGCCTCGAACTCGCGGACCAGCTCGCCGACCACCTCGGCCTCGCGGCCCATCGCCCAGAACCGCAAGGTAGTGCCCCGCTCCGGCTTGGCGCAGCCTGCGAGCAGCACCAACAACACGATGGCCAGCGCGCGGATCATTGGTCGCACATCACTGCTTCTTGGCCGCAGGTGCTGCCGGCTGTTCGCTGGCGGCCTTCTGCTCTGCTGCAGCTGAAGCGCGTGACTCGGCAATACCGGCTGCCCGCGCCGAAGCGGCCTGCTCGTCCTTCTGCAACGGCTGGAAACTGTCTTCCGGTGCCAACCAACCGCCAGTGAACCCCGCCCGCTCCAAGCCCTTGCGGATGTAGGGGTTCTTTTTCATCACCTCCCACACGAACTCATCGCGGTAGTTGGCGATGCCGGCGAGGATCGGGCCCTGATCAATGGCGATGTAATCACTGGCCACCCAGCCGCGCTCCGGAATCAGACGACCGGTCTTGAGCGGGATGTCGTAGCTGAAGCTCGGGTTGAAGGAATCCAGGAAGCCGTAGCTCGAGTACAGGTAATCGCCGTAGCGCTTGTGCATTTCCACCGTGGCCGGAATCACAACCTCCGGCGCGAACGGCAGCGAGGAGATCGCGGCCGAAGGCACGATGGTGCCGTCATCGAAGTTCTCGCGCAGGCCAGCCCCGCGTGCCGAGTAGTGGCGGAACTGGCGCTGTTCGCCCTTGTAATCCTGGGTGGTGTTCTGCGGGCCATCGCCTGCGGTCAAACCCCAGACATTGGCGCTGTAGTCCTTCCACTGCATCGGATTTTCAATCGCATACTCGCGCTGCGCCAGGGTCGCGCGGCGACTATTGAGGAAGTAGTCGATGCCGCGCTCGCGCATGTACGGGTCCTGGATATCGCGGAAGTCGATCCAGACATGGCTGTACTGATGGCCAAACAGTGGCCCGAACGACAGGTATTCCTGGCCTTGGTACACCCCCCAATCGTTGTCATAGGTGCGCGTCCATACCGTCCACGCATCGGGCTCGACCGGATGTGTCGGCGAACCCAGCGCAAGCACGTACAGCATCATCGCCTCGTTGTAGCCCATCCAGTCGTGCTGGATGAAGCCGCTCTCCGGGAACCAACCCATCGACACCAACGGCTTGTTGCGTTGCAGCCACTGCCAGTCCGTGCGCTTGTAGATCGTGTCGGCAATCTGCCGGATCTCCTTTTCACGCGGATCGTCCTGGTCGTAATAACTCTGTGCAAACAGCACGCCCATCAACAGCAGCGCGGTATCCACGCTGGAGAGTTCCACCCAGCTGTCATAGCGGCGGCCCTGCTGCATGTCGAGGAAGTGGTAGTAAAAGCCCTTGTAAGCCCCTTTGCCGGTGCGCTGCGGACCGCTGGGCAGGTCGCGGAAGAACTTCAACGTGACCAGCGTGCGCTCCACCGCCTGGTTGCGGCTTACCCAGCCGTTCTCGATACCGATCGGATAGGACGTCAGCGCAAAACCCACCGAAGCGATGCTGGCAAACGGCCGCGACGGATAGCGATCCGGCGTCAGCCCGTTCTGTTCGTTGGTGGTATCCCAGAAGAACTGGAAAGTACGCCGCTCGATGTCGTCGAACAACGGCGGCAGTTCCGGCTTCATCGGCCGCGGCGGCAGGTCCGCCTCAACCAGGATCACCTGCGGCAATACCTTCGGCATCGGCGGCTCCGGCGCCTTGCCACAGCCCCCCAACAACGCCAGCCCGATACCGGCGAGAACACAGGCCAACAACTGCGAGGTACGTGACTTGCTCAAGGCGACATCCATCTAGAGAACACAGCAGCACATTCACGGAGCAAAGGCGTGCTGCATATAGGAAAGGTCCCGGCCTTCGATCATGAGGTGACCGGGACCCATACGTTTACCAATCCAAGCCAAACGACAGCTTGACCGTCCGCGTGGGAAGCAGCTGTTCAGTAGTCCTGGGATCAGCGTCACCCGGGGCGCGGAACCAGCGCGGATAGTTGTAATTGACCCAATCGAACAGGTTCAACACATCAAGACGCACCTTCAAGCCCAGATCCGTACCAGTGTCCCAGCGTTTCTGCAGGGCCACGTCGAAGGATTTGTAGCCCAGTGTGTTCTTGGGCACTACCTGATCCTGCTCGTCACAGATGTCCCATCCAGACGAACAATTCGTGCCATACCAAGGCGTCGGAGTGGCCAGAGTAAGCTTGCCAGAAGCGGTGATGCCAAAGCCGACGTCACCTACGCCGGTCAACACCAGGCGATGCTTGGGAACACCGCCCGCGCGGCTCCAGCCGTAACCGGCCAAGCTCGGGTAGTGCAACGCATAGTGTTCGCCTGACTCCCGATTCTCCTCGGCATCGGTATACGTATAAGCCAACGTCGCCCCCATCGCGAGGCGTTGGTATACGGTTTCTCCAAGCTGACCAACAGCGAGTTGGCGCGTGTCTCCAGCCCATTCATGCCAAGGATCAAGCTGTTGTTCCCCGGCACACCGGCCCCCCAGGGAATGCTCAAGGTCCCGGGATTGTGGAAGCTGCCATCAGGATTGCGGTTGCCAAGCATGTAGACGAAACCGTCCTTGCTCACCACCCTGGAAATTGCAACCGACGAATTCCACTCCTGGCCCCACAGCTCAAAAATATCCCTGATACCGATGCTGAACTGATCCGAGTACGGTGACTTCAGGTCATTGCGCAGCATCGTGATTTCGCGACCGGGCGTTGCACTGGCCAAGGCCGCAAGCGCGCCAGGCTGGAGATAGGAAGGATCCCAAGCCAAACAGTTGCCGACACCAACCGCACACGGATGTGCTGCCGTATTGAAGTTCAGTTCGTTCTCCGGGAATGACTGTTTGTTGCGCTCCAGCGACAACCAGTCAAACAGGTTCCGATCATAGGAACGGCCGGCACCGCCGAACACCACGTGGCGTTGGTCGCCAGTCAAATCGTAGGAAAAACCGACTCTTGGCTGCCAGGCCCTCTTGAAGTCACTTCGGTTGGAGCCCGTGGCAATGTAATCGCCCAGATTGATACCACCCAGTGCCAGCGTCTGCGCATAGGTCTGCACGCCATTACCACGTGGATCGACCGCATTCAACGCCGCCAGTGTCGCTGCCGGTGTCTGGTAATCGGTGTAGGCGGGATTGCGCTCGTAGTCCCAGCGCAGGCCAAGATTGAGCAGCAATCGATCCGTCACCTGCCAATCATCCTGCAGGTAAATACCGAGCTGCTTTGCATTGGTCTTGAGCGTGCCATCGCCAATCCCTGCAAACGCACCGCCAAACGTCACGTGATACGGGACGTTGAGCTCCCCTGCCCTGACGTCATAGTGAAACTGCGGGTTGTAGAAACTGCGCTCGGTAACACTCAGATCCACGTCCTTGTACTTGAAACCCATCTTTACGGTGTGATCTTCCCAACCGCTGAACGTCAGATCATTCTGCAAGGCCAAACCTTTCTGCCCCTTGTCCTGGAAGTCGCCGCCCGAGCCTGCCTGCAACACCACATCACGCCAGTTGGAACCATCCACCAGAATGTAGCCGGGGCCAATGCTGCGCGGACGCGGCCCCCATGAGGTGTCCTCGTAGGTGATATGAGCGTCGTTCAACCAGTCGCCGAAGGTAAGCTGGTAGCGCAGATCGAGCCGATCATCGGTATTTTCCCGATCCGTGCCATGTTCGAAGGAATTGCTACCGCCAGCGGCGATCTCAGCTACTTCGTCGCGGCGTTTGGCAGTCAGTTCGACGAGATGATTGTCTCCCGGCTGCCAGCTCAACTTGCCGAAATACAGATCTTCCTTGAACTGCTGGCTGCCTGGCAGCAACAGATCCTGGAACTGTGCGGGAAGGGTAGCGGCGCTGTAGCCACGACCAGGCGTCATCGTATAGGGACGCATCTGCTCCTTCGATTCATAGGTAACGAAGAAGTGCAGCCTGTCCTTCACGATCGGGCCGCCCCAAGCAGCGCCATAGTGTTCTTCCGAAAAATCAGTCTCCGGGCTACCAGCGCGCTCTGCCAACGTCTTGCTGCGCCAGTTGTTGGTGAACCGATCCCAGAAAAAACTCCCCTTGAATTCGTTGGTACCGCTTTTGGTCACCGCCACGACCGCTGCACTGCTGATCTGATCGTACTCAGCCTTGTAGTTCGAGGTGATCACCTTGTACTCGCCAATCGCCAGCTGCGGGAACGGGTTGCCGGACGATGTGTCCTGACCGCTTACGCCACCTTGCAGGACATAGTTCTTCTGACCAACGCCATCAATGAATACATTGATGTTGTTTGCACTCTGGGCACCACCACGCAGGCTGGTAAAACCACTGTTGTCCTGGGTGAACTGCATGCCTGGGACCGTGTCGGCAAAGGCCAGGAAGTTACGCGTCCCTTGCGGCAAGGCTTCGATCTGCTTGCTGCTGATATAGGTCGCGATCTCTGATGTGCGGGTCTCTACCGCCGATTGCGCGGTTACCTGCACGGCATCCAGGGTAGTGGCCGGGCCGCTGGCTGTTTCCGCCACGCCGCCAACCCCCAGATTGACCGTGGCCGTCTGCCCTACCTGAACCGTGATGTTCTGAGTGCTGGTCTTGCCGCCAGCTCTCACATCGATCCGATAGGTACCCGGCGGCAAACCGGCCAACGAATAGGTGCCACTGCCGTTGCTTTGCACGCTGCGGCTCAGACCCGTAGCGATATTCGTCGCGGTGACCTGCGCCTGCGCGGCAGGGCTCGAGTCAGCCATCACCTGACCACGAATGGTGGCACTGGTGCTTTGCGCGAACACGGGTGCAGCACCCAACAGCAGGCAACCGACAAGCGCGCTACTGAGTAGCTTGCGCGTTGGCGTGAATTTCCGAGCATTCTTGTTCATTTTCGTCCTCTCCCAAGGCGGCGGCACCTGGCCGCGAAGAACATGTATGTGAGTAAGCGTCCCGGTCTATCGCCGGGTTAAAGGAAGTCGCAGGCGGTGGTTGAGTCACGTACCACCAAGGTCGGAACCAGCGTTACAGCGGGCGTTGCCTGCGCCTCACCGCTATCGATCATCTGCACCAACTGCAGCATCGCCCGCTCGCCCAACTCGGCGATGCTCACCTGCATCGTCGTCAAAGCAGGGTGAACAAATCGCGCCAAAGGAATGTCGTCGAAGCCGGCCAGCGCCACTTGCGCGGGCACTTTCACCTCGGCCTGCGAGAACGCATACAGGCAGCCCAAGGCCATCATGTCGTTGGCGGCGAACACCGCATCGGGCAGCTCAGAGCCTGCCAACAGCGCCAAACCAGCCTGATGACCGGAGGCTTCGTCGAAATTGCCAGGCAGCTCGATGGCTTCGACCTTGCCGTCGAATGCCGCCATCGCCTCGCGGAAACCCAGCAGGCGCTGCTGCGCATCGTGGTTGTGTTCCGGACCGCCGATAAAGGCGATACGGCGATGCCCGCCTTCAAGCAGGTACCGGGTCATACTCAGCGCACCGGCATGGTCATCGATGCTGAAGACCGGGTACTGCGAGTCAGCCAAAGGCGTATTGATCAACACCGTAGGCAGCGCGGGCGGCAGATTGTCGACCAGGAAATCGGAATCGCCCGCATAGGGCGATAGCACCAACAGACCATCAACGCGTCCGCGCATGGCCTGCAGCACCGAACCTTGTTGTTGTTGGTCGCCGTGATAGCTGGACACCAGCAGATGCCGACGATGGGCGCTTGCCACACCGTCGATGCCACGCATAAGCTCAGAGAAGAACTCGCCGTACAGGTCGGGAAGCACCACACCAACTGTCTGGGTACTGCGGCTGCTCAGGCTGCGGGCGGCCGCGTGCGGGGTGTAACGCAGCCGACTGGCCACTTCCAACACCAGCTTGCGCACTGGCGCGGCGACGTTGTCATGGCCGTTGAGGGCGCGTGACACGGTTGCGACGGAGACATTCGCCTCACGAGCAACATCCTTGATCGTTATTGCCGACTTCGCCACTGACCTACCCACCGCAGTACAGGGTCGGGCGGACTGTAAACGTTTTCAATCGCATTTGTAAACAGTTCGTTAGCCCGACTTGACCCGCTTGGACAACGCCTGTCCCGGCAGCTTCCACAAGAGCCTTGCAGTGTCCCACCCCGCTCAGCCGGCCCCAACCAGTTCCTGCGGCGTCAGCGCCTTGATGGACAGCGCATGGATATCTGTCTCCATCATCTCGCCGAGCGCGGCGTATACCGCCCGATGCCGGGCAAGCGGTGGCTTGCCAGCGAAAGCCTCGCTGACCACCATGACCTTGAAGTGGCCGCGCCCATCGCTCGCGCCGGCATGGCCGGCATGACGGTGGCTGTCATCCTTCACTTCCAACTGCTGCGGCGCAAAAGCGGCCTGCAGGGCCGCCTGGATCCGTTCGACCCGGCTCACGGCAGCACCTTGCGGAACGGGCGCACTTCCACGCGGGCATAAACGCCTGCAGCCACGTACGGATCAGCATCGGCCCAGGCCCTCGCAGCAGTCAGGTCCTCAAAGTTGGCGATCACCACACTGCCGCTGAAACCGGCCGGACCGGGGTCTTCCGCGTCAATTGCAGGACAGGGGCCAGCCAAAAGTAGTCGCCCTTGGTCAAGCAGTGTCTGCAAGCGCGCCAGGTGCGCCGCCCGCGCCTGCAGCCGCGCCGCCAGCACATCCGCCCCGTCATAGCCTTCAATTACGTACCACACTGGCCTTTCTCCGCTTGTCTGCTGAATGGAAGGATGCCAAGTCTAGCGCCACAAGGCTGGACAGCGCCCTGCCCGGGCGATTACTCTTTAGTCCATTGCACGCAGTCGGCCAGTAGCCGCTCGGTGCGGTGGCAGGCCCAGACCTTCCACCCAACCACCGCAGCACATCACTTCCCGGACCGCGTAGACGACCTCCTCGTAATGACGTCACCGCTGATCCTGCGGCGCGTCTTGTTGTTCATATGTGGAAGCGCGCAGAACAAGCGCGAGTAGCTCGTAATACAGGGCTGGAATCCTCCCGGGCGGGAACCTGGGATGTGCACAGTTCGCAATACCCCGAATGTCGACCTGATGACTTCCGAACTCGCGCACGACGCGAACCCGCCAGCGCAGCATCCCTTACCTCAGCAGCAGGAAATGCCGCTGGCGATGGTGCATGGCCAACCGGTGCTGCAGATCCCGCAGGATCTGTACATTCCACCGGATGCTCTGGAAGTCATTCTCGACGCCTTCGAGGGCCCGTTGGATCTACTGCTTTACCTGATCCGCCGGCAGAACCTGGACATCCTGGATATTCCGGTCGCCGAGATCACCAAGCAGTACGTGGAATACATCAACGTCATGCAGGAGCTGCGCTTTGAACTGGCGGCCGAATACCTGGTGATGGCGGCGATTCTTGCTGAAGTGAAGTCGCGCATGTTGTTGCCGCGCCCACCCAGCATCGAAGGTGAGGAAGCAGACCCGCGCGCCGAACTGGTACGCCGCCTGCAGGAGTACGAACGTTTCAAGCAGGCCGCCGAGGATATCGACGACCTGCCCCGGCAGGACCGCGACACCAGCCTGGCGCACGCCTTCGTGCCGGAGCGGGTATTGGTCAAGGCACCGCCGCCGGTGGAGTTGAAGGAAATGCTGCTGGCGCTGCACGACGTACTGAAGCGCGCAGAGCTGTTCAGCGGCCACGCGATCAAACGCGAAGCGCTGAGCGTGCGGCAGCGGATGGGCGATGTACTGAGCCTGCTGGAAGGCGACAAGTTCTACCGTTTTGAAAGTCTGTTCACCGCCGAAGAAGGCAAGCTCGGCGTTCTGGTCACCTTCCTCGCGGTATTGGAGCTGGCCAAGGAACAACTGCTGGATCTTGTACAGGAAGCCCCACTCGCCCCGATTTACGTGAAGTCCCTGGCCACCGGCAACACCAACGCACCGCTGCAGTTTTCCAGCGAGTTCGATGACGCTGACACCACCGCCTGAGCAACCGACCCAACGCATGGATCAACCGCTGATCAACCGTATTGTCGAAGGTGCCCTGCTTGCTTCCAGCCAGCCGGTCACCTTGGCACAGCTGCAGGGCCTGTTCCCCGAGGATGCGCCGGCACCGCCGGGCAGCATCGAGCGCGCACTTGAACTGCTGCGCGAGAGCTGTGCAGGGCGCGGCGTGGAGCTGACGGAAGTAGCCTCCGGCTACCGCTACCAGATCACCAGCGAAGTGCACGGCTGGGTATCCAGGCTATGGACCGAACGCAAGACCCGTTACACCCGTGCCACGCTGGAAACCCTGGCCTTGATCGCCTACCGGCAGCCCATCACCCGCGGCGAGATTGAACAGGTACGCGGCGTGGCAGTGAGCAGCAACATCATTCAAGCCTTGGAAGAGCGCGAGTGGATCCGGGTGATCGGCCACCGTGACGTGCCCGGCAAGCCAGCCTTGTTTGGCACCACCAAGGGCTTTCTGGATTACTTCGGGCTCAAGCGCCTGGACGAACTACCGCCGCTGTCCGAACTACGCGACATCGGCGAGCTGGAACCGCAACTACCGCTGGATGGCGACGGCCAACCAGCTGCCCCGCTTGCCGCTGGTGCCGCCTCGTCGCAAGGCCTGGATGCCGCCAACGACAGCGACCCAATACCCGCGGCTACGCCAGAATCCCCGGATTCGAACGCAGCCACATCCAACACCGCCTTCACCGGCGAACCCGACGCCGCGCCGGGAGAGCGCGCGGCGGAAGTGGAACAAACTGAAAACAACGCCGTCGCGACGACGACCGTGGCTGTTGATGTAGCCGATTCCGAACCAGAGGCCGACGCGGAAAACGCCGGCCGGAGCCAAACAGATGAGTGACACCCCGCGTAAATCTTCGTTGAACAAGCTCTCGCTCAAGCGCGAAGCCGACACCGAACAGCAGCCCAAACTCGAAGAGCGCCTGCACAAGGTCCTGGCGCAAGCCGGCCTGGGCTCGCGCCGTGCGCTGGAACAGCGTATCGCCGACGGCCTGGTCAAGGTCAACGGCGAAGTCGCCAAGACCGGCATGTCGATCAAGAGCGGCGACAAGATCGACCTCGACGGTCGCAGCTTTGTCGCCAGCGCGCTGACCGACCCGTCGCGCGTGCTGATCTACAACAAGCCCGAAGGCGAAGTCACCACCCGTGACGATCCCGAAGGCCGCCCGACCGTATTCGAAGCGCTGCCGCCGTTGAAGGGCGCACGCTGGATCGCCATCGGCCGCCTCGACATCAACACCACCGGCTTGCTGCTGGCTACCACCGACGGTGAACTCGCCAACGCGATGATGCACCCGTCGTTCGAAGTCGAGCGCGAGTACGTGGTGCGCGTGCGCGCTCCGGAAGGCGAAGAGAAGGTCTCCGACGAAATCGTCGAACGCCTTGGCCGCGGCGTGCTGCTGGAAGACGGCGGCGCCAAGTTCGACGAAGTCGAGCGCATTGGCGGCACCGATTCGCACGACTGGTTCCGCGTGGTCGTCAAGGAAGGCCGCAACCGCGAAGTGCGCCGCCTGTGGGAATCGCAGGGCTGCCAGGTCAGCCGCCTGAAGCGCACCCGCTACGGCAAGATCGAGCTGCCGCGTGACCTGATGCGCGGCAAGTCGGTGGAACTGACCACCCAGCAGGTCGACGCACTGCGCGCCCAGCTGAAGCTGGAAGAAGGCACCCCGTCGGCACTGACCCTGCAGCCGGTGATCGGCCAGCGCAAGGCGGTCAAGACCACCCTGCGCGTGTCGCGCGATGGTGGCCGCGGCAATGCCTACGTCAACGGCCACAACACTGCCGACGAAGGCCGCGAACTGCGTCGCTTCGACAACGTGCGCGAAGACCGTGGCGGCCGTGGCCGTGGCAACAGCGGCGGCTACAAGGGCGGCCTGACGGTCAGCGGCGAAGCCGCAGCCAAGCAGTCGCAGAAGCCGTTCAAGCAGCGCAAGCCCGCCGGCGACCGCAGCCTCCCCGACGGCAACCCGGCCGCGTTCCGCACCTGGTATGTGCCGGACGGCGTCAGCACCGGCCCGAGCGGCCACCGCAATGCAGGTCCGGGCGCAGCACGCGGCCCGGGCGGTAATCGTGGTCCGGGCCGCGGTCCGGCCGCTGATGGCCAGGCACGCCCCTACGGCAAGCCGCGTCCGGGCGGCGCCCCGGGCGCAAGCCGCGGCGGTCCCGGCCAGGGTCGTCCGCAGGGCACAGGCAGCCAGGGCGCTGGCCAAGGTCAGCGCAGCAAGCACCCTTACGGCCACCCGGGCAATGCTCCGAGCTTCCCCTCCGATCACGCCACCCCGAGCTACAGCCCCTACGGCGCACGTCCGGCTGGCGGCCGCCCGAGCGGCGGCAACCGCGGCCCAGGCGGCCCGGGTGGTCGTCCGTCAGGTGGCCCGCGTCCGGGCGGCAACCGTCCTGGCGGCGCTGGTCGCCCGGGTGGCGGCGGTCGTCCAGGTGGCGGCGGCAACCGCGGCCCGCGCGGCGCCTGATCCACGACGCAGCTGACGCGCAACACCGCGCAACACTGCAAGCAAACGCCCGGTGCACCTTGCACCGGGCGTTTGCGTTTTTGGGCCCCGTCTACAAACGATGGATGAACCAATAAAGGTAAAAATACTCAAAATGGACAATTTGGTATATTTTGCCTATACGCACCCGGAGATCGCCATGGATCTTTCCCTGAACCTGCTGGATCTGGAGAAGACGCCTGCCAGTGACGTCAAGGCCAAAGGCTGGCCAGATCTGATGCGCAAGGTCGCCAAGCTTGGCGCTGTGGTGGTTACCAACCACAACCATCCGCAGGCGGTGGTGGTTTCTGCCGAGGAGTACCAGCGCCTGGTTGCGCAGGCCTCCGGCGCCTCGGTCGCAGCGCAGCGCGCACAGTCGCTCAGGCAGCTGCAGACTGAGTTCGATGCGCACCTTGCCGTGCTTGATGATGGCAACACGCTCAACAAGGCATTGAACCGCCGCGCCCGTCGAGACCTGAAGATCACCCCGGGCAAATCACGCTGACCGATGGCGAGCATTCTGGTATTGGCTGGCGTCAATGGCGCCGGCAAGAGCTCCCTGCTAGGCAGGATGCTGGAGCATGATGGCGCTACCTGGTTCAACCCCGATGCCTTCACCCGGCAACTGGTGGAGCAGGACTGGCCGTTGACAGAAGCCAATGCGACCGCATGGCAGGAAGGTACCCGCCGCCTGCGCGAAGCGATCCAGTCCAATCGCGACTACGCGTTCGAAACGACACTTGGCGCCAATACCATTCCCAAGCTGTTGCGCGAAGCCTGCGAGCAACATGAGGTAACGGTGTGGTTCTGCGGCCTGGAGAGTATCGAGCTGCATCTGCAACGTGTGGCCGAACGGGTTGCAGCTGGCGGCCACGATATTCCCGAAGACAAGATCCGTGAGCGCTTTGACAGCTCGCGCCTCAATCTGATCGAACTACTACCACACCTGACAACGCTGCACGTCTATGACAATAGCCGCCCACCGGATAGCGACGGCCGCGTCGAGCCGCTGGTGGTGTTGGAAGTAAATAGAGGGCGGATTCTCTGCCCGGCCAGCCAGGAAGAGTTTGCGCAGGTGCCGGAGTGGGCCAAGCCCGTGGTGTGGGCGGCGCTCAAGGCCTTTGCGGCTGCCAATGAAAACTGAGCCGCAACGCCAGGAACACGTCTCCACCAGCGGTTGACCTGCACCGCCCTGCTCTGCCTTGGACTTGAGCGCTCAGGCCGGTTTGAAGACTCAGCGATAGCGAAGCCGACAGGTGCACTGCTTGCTGATCGAACGCCTGCAGTTACGCGAAAAGCCCCCCTCATCCGCCCCTGCGGGGCACCTTCTCCCGCAAGCGGGAGAAGGGAGCAGTCCCCAAACATTGTTCCACTTGTTGCTACTGCGCTCTCCATCGCTTCGGCTCTGGCCGTTGCTTCGGCACTGGCCGTTGCTTCGGCTCTGCCCGTTGCTTCGGCTCCGGCGGATGCTTCGGCTCCGGCGAATGCTTCGGCTCTGGCCGTTGCTTCGGCTCTGGCCGTTGCTTCGGCTCTGGCCGTTGCTTCGGCTCTGGCCGTTGCTTCGGCTCTGGCCGTTGCTTCGGCTCTGGTCGTTGCTTCGGCTCTGGTCGTTGCTTCGGCTCTGGTCGTTGCTTCGGCTCTGGTCGCTGCTTCGGCTCTGGCCGTTGCTTCGGCTCTGGCCGTTGCTTCCGCATTCCCTTCTCCCGCAAGCGGGAGAAGGTGCCCGGAGGGCGGATGAGGGCGAGCTCTTGCTCTACGACTCACCACCACAAAATCAGCGACGCTCGATCACAAATTTGCCAAACCCAACACCGATACTCCAACCACGCCCGGTACCTGCCAATGCAAGCGAAATATCGCCCTTGGTCATCGCCTGAGCATCAGTAGCGCGCGAGGCACTGGCATGCACCTCAGCCGCCGCGTACGTACCCAACAAGTCGTTGAGCGAATACGCGCCGGTAAACTTGCCGCGGCCATCGGTGATGGTGGTCCGCCCCACCGTCAGGCCACCGCCCTTGGCAGTGATCTTGACCGGGATGCTGGCACCGTTGTCACAGGTAATCGTGCCGGTGCCGCTGGAGGTCTTGTAGAACGCCGACCAACCCGACAGGTTGTAATGCAGTTCGCAGTCGATATTGCCCGCTGCCTGTGCTGCCGGTGCAATACCCAGCGCCAGCACAGCAGCCACTGCCATCATCTTCTTCATCGTGCATCCTCTGCTTGATTGGAACTACCACTGAGCCTGACAGCCGCCCTGCACCTTGCAAAGGGCTGACAGGCGCAGCACGCGGCCGGCGTTCAGCGAACCACCACAGGCCCGCCCAAGGTAAATGCATCGGCATCCAACATCGCCGGGAAGCGCTCGCGATGCGCCGCCAGCGCCTGCGCCGAGATGGTGGTGGTGACCACCTGTTCGCGCTCGCGGATCTCCAGTTGCGGCTGACCGAGGAAATCGATCACTGCGCTGTCGCCGGAATAGTGCAGGCCATTGCCATCCACACCGATGCGGTTCACCACCGCGACGTAACACAGGTTCTCGATCGCGCGTGCACGCGCCAGGGTCTGCCACGCGTACGCACGCGCCGACGGCCAGTTGGCGACGAAGATCTGCAGATCGAAATCCATCTGCCCCGCCCGATCCACATCGAAGCGGTTGCGGCAGAACACCGGGAAACGCAGGTCGTAGCAAATCTGCGGATTGATCCGCCACCCCTTCCATTCCACGCAGAGCCGCTCGTTGCCAGCGGCGTATCGCTTGTGCTCGCCGCCATAGCGGAACAGGTGGCGCTTGTCGTAATAGTGCAACTCGCCTTCGGGCGTGGCCCACAGCAGGCGGTTGTAGACGCTACCATCAACCCTCAGCTGCACGCTGCCCGTTACTACCGCACCCAGCGTGCGCGCCTGTTCGGCGATCCAGGCGACGGTCGGCCCGTCCATGTCTTCAGCCTGGTCAATCGCGTCATTGGAAAAACCACTGGTAAAAGTCTCCGGCAGGATCACCAGATCGGTATTGCCAGCCAACGGCGCCAGCAGAGCAGCGTAGTAGTCACGATTACCCGCCGGGTCGTGCCAGCGAGTGTCGCCTTGCACGAGAGAAATACGAAGATCATTCATCAGAATCATTGCCATCCGAGTAAGGCAAGAACGTAATGCAGTAAGCGTAGGGCCGCTCGCGTGGCGGCAGCTCCAGCTCGGCTGGGAGGACCTGGACTTCGTCGGTTATGGAAAAACCGACCTCCTCGCTGACGAAGCGAATCATGGCTACCGCCTCGTCCGCATCCGTGGCCCATCCCTTCATCGCCATCACCGCTGGGCCAGGAGGACACTCCAAGCCATCCACCAATTGCCCGGCAATGCCGGCAGCAACAATCAGGTAGTGCTGGAACGGCGTACTGATACGACCATCGCGCAGCTGCGCTCTCCAATCTTCGTTGAGGTCAGACTCTGTCATAGCCGTGCCAAGCGCTCGATCGCAGCGTCCAGCGTCGCGTCGTTCTTGGCGAAGCACAGCCGCACCAGACGCTGCCCAGCCGGCGGGGTTTCATAGAACGGCGACAGCGGAATCGCGGTAACGCCCTTCTCGATGGTCAACCAACGCACGAATTCATGGTCCGGCAGGTCGCTGATCGCCGAGTAGTCGACCAGCTGGAAGTAACCGCCTGGCACCGGCAACGGCTTCAAGCGCGTGCCCAGCAACTGCTCGCGGAAGCGGTCGCGCTTGCTCTGGTAGAACGCACCCAGCTCCAGATGATGTTCGGGCTCATCACGGATCATCGCAGCAAAACCGTACTGCGCCGGGCTGTAGGTGGTGAAGGTGTTGTACTGGTGCACCTTGCGGAACTCGGCCGTCATTGCCGGCGGTGCGATGGCATAGCCGATCTTCCAGCCGGTGCAGTGGTAGGTCTTGCCAAAGCTCGATATCACGAACGCACGTTCGCGCAGTTCCGGGTAGCGCAGCGCCGACTCGTGACGCGCACCGTCATAGATGATGTGTTCGTACACTTCATCGGAGATCAGGTAGATGTCGGTGCCACGCAGCACATCGGCCAACGCCTGCATGTCATCGGCAGTCAGCATCGCGCCGGACGGGTTGTGCGGCGTGTTGACCATCAACATGCGTGTCTTCGGGGTGATGGCCGCGCGCACGCGATCCCAATCCACCGCAAAGGTCTGCGGGTCTAGCGGCACATGCACAGCGCGCGCGCCGGCCAGGTCGATCGCCGGCTCATAGCAATCATAGGCCGGGTCCAGCACGATGACTTCCTCGCCGGCCCGCACCACGGCGTGGATGGCATTGAAGATGGCCTCAGTGCCGCCGGAGGTGACGGTGATCTCGCTGTCCGGATCGACCTGTGCGCCGTAGCAATCCAGCGCCTTCTGAGCGATGGCCTGGCGCAGCGGCGCTACGCCTGTCATCGGCGCGTACTGGTTCAGGCCCTCACGCATGGCCTTTGCGGTCTCATCGATCAAACGCTGCGGGGCAGAAAAGTCTGGAAAACCCTGGCCAAGATTGACCGCACCATGCTCGGCGGCCAGCTGTGACATCACGGTAAAAATGGTGGTGCCCACCTTGGGCAACTTGGTCTGCGGATGCATGGATAGGTACACGCCGGGGGAGAAAACCCCGAGTGTACGCAAAGCTGGCACGCCAAGCTTCCCAAACCGTGCCCAAAGGCCCCGGGACAGCAGCATCCCGGCGCTATACTGCGCGCCCCGATGCGCTGCCCAGCCGGCGCCACCTCCCAAGGACGGAAGCGCCCGATCCGATGATTGAAACTGCAAACATCCCGCCGCTGCTCGACGCACGCGGCCTGCGTTTCACCCGTAATGACGATCCGGTATTCGGCCCGCTGGACCTGCACGTAGATGCAGGTGAAGCGCTGTTGGTGCAAGGGAACAATGGCGCAGGCAAGACCACGCTGTTGCGCGTATTGGCCGGACTGCTGCGTCCGGACGAAGGCCGGATCGAGATCGACGGTCGGCCAGCCAACAGGACTGATCGCTCCCGCTATATCGCCTACCTGAGTCACCTCACCGCACTCAAACAGGACCTCGGCTGCCTGGAAAACCTGCATTTCCTGTGCGGGCTGCAGGGCCGCCGCGCGCGGCAGATGCCGGGCAACGCCTTGGCCATTGTCGGCCTGGCCGGCCATGAGGACACCTTGGTGCGGCAGTTGTCGGCCGGCCAGAAAAAGCGTCTGTCACTGGCCCGCATCTGGTTGTCACCGGCACCGATCTGGCTGCTCGACGAGCCCTACGCCAATCTTGATCTGGATGGGATAAATCTGGTCAACCGGATGATTTCCGCGCACCTGCGCGGCGGCGGCGGCGCGCTGGTGACCACCCACGGCGCCTACGCGGCACCACCAGTACGCAATCGCACCCTCACCTTGGTCAGCCAGGCAGCACAGGAGGACGCGACATGAGTCTGCCAGGTCCGCAACCGACCCTGCTCTCCGCCGCCCGCGCCTTGCTGGCGCGCGACTTGAAGTTGTTGTGGCGTCGCCGCGGCGATGCCGCTCAGCCGATCCTGTTTGCCCTGCTGGTGGTCGCCTTGTTCGCGCTGGCCTTGGGCGGCGCACCCAAGCTGCTGCAGAGCGTTGCCTCGGCGGTGCTGTGGCTGTCGATTCTGCTGGCAGGCCTGCTGTCGCTGGACACTTTGTTCCGCAGCGATGCCGAGGATGGCTCGCTGGAGCAGTGGCTGCTGTCGCCGGTGCCGCTGGCCTGGCTGGTCGCGGTGCGGGTGTTCTCGCATTGGTTGACCACCGCGTTCCCGCTGGTGCTGGTCAGCCCCCTGCTGGCCGAACTGATGCACCTGCCACGCGAGCAGCTGCCGGTGCTGATCACCGCGCTGGCGCTGGGTACGCCGCTTCTGAGCCTGCTCGGCGCGGTGGTCGCGGCCTTGACCGTGGGCATGCGCCGCGCCGGCATCCTGCTGGCGCTACTGGTGCTACCGTTGTACGTGCCGGTACTGGTGTTCGGCGCCGGCGCGGTGGCGGCCGCGGCGCAGGGCTTTGATCCCAGCGGTGCGCTGCTGATGTTGGCGGCCGGCTTGCTGGTCAGTGCGGTGCTTGCCCCACTGACCGCGGCAGCGGCAATCCGTATCGCCAACTCCTGAACGCAAAACAGCGCTATCCTTGACACTGACTTCACAAACTGAACCAAGCACATGGCTGAGCGGCCCCACACGGAAGTCCCGAGCGTAGACAAACCTACCTTGCCGCCCCGTCCTGTGGTCGAGCTGCAACGCCGTGGCGAGCTGCGCGTAGAGAAGTTTCTGGCAGCCGCCACCGAAGTCTTCAACGAAAAAGGTTATCAAGCCGCGCGACTTGCCGACATCGTCAAACGCGCCGGCGGCTCGATGGCCACCTTGTACCGCGCCTTTGGCGACAAGGAAGGCCTGATCCATGCCTTGATGGAGCAAAGCATCAACGACTTCGGCCGCAGCCTGGACACCTTGCTGCAATCGCCGTTGCCGCCTACCGAGGCCCTGGAAGAAGCTGCAAGCCAGATGGCCGAGGAGGTCCTCTCGCCCGCGCGCCTGGCCTGCCATCGGGTGGTCATTTCCGAAGGCATGAACCAACCCGGGCTGCGCGATTGGTTCCATGCCCATGGTGTGGCACCAATGGAAGTGCTGCTCAGCCAGTACTTCGCCCGCGAAACCGCCGCCGGGCGTATGTACATCGAGAACCCCGAACAAGCCGCGCATTTCTTCTACATGGTTGTGATCGGCGGCCTGATCCTGCGCTCGGTCAATGGCCGTGTGGTTGCCAGTGACCTGCCCCGCGCGCAGGAGCAGGCACGTGCAGCCGTACGCCTGTTCATGGCCGGCGCCCTGCCCCGAAGCTGAGCGGGTCAGCAGGGCGCGAATCGGCCACGCCCCTCCAAAAAACGCCGCCCTCAAGTGGACCTGCTTCCTCCCCGCCGGTTTTCTGAATTTGCGGTATCTTGCGCTAGTCTGAAAACAGCAACGGTGGTGCAGCCCGCACCGCCCAGCCGGTCGGGCCGCTGATCGCGGCCTGGTCATCGTCTTCCTCAGCGAGCGAGCGGATGTTCAAAGGTTTAGTTGGTTGGTTTCACAAGCTGGGCTCACCGCCCTACTTCGACACCTTCGCCGCCCGTTGGTCCACCTGGTGTTATATCGCCGCGCTGCCACTGTTTGGCTTCGGCCTCTGGCAGGCCTTGGCGGTAGTCCCGGCTGACTACCAGCAGGGCGACAGCTTCCGCATTCTCTATATCCATGTGCCGTCAGCGTGGATGAGCCTGTTCGTATTCGGGTTGATGGCCTTCTACAGCGCCATTGCACTGATCTGGCGGATCAAACTCTGCGAAATCCTGGCCATGGCCTGCGCGCCCATCGGCGCCGCTTTCACCCTGATCACCCTGCTCACCGGCAGCATCTGGGGCAAGCCGATGTGGGGCACCTGGTGGGATTGGGACCCGCGCCTGACCACAGAGCTGATCCTGTTATTCATGTACCTCGGCGTGATCGGCCTGTACGGGGCCATCGATGACCGCCGCGCCGCCGCCCGCGCCGCCGGCCTGCTGGCCATCGTCGGCGTGGTGATGTTGCCGATCATCCGCTACTCGGTGGTGTGGTGGAACTCGCTGCACCAGGGCCAGACCATCCGCGTGTTCGGCGACTCCAGCATGGACAGCAGCATGATCCTGCCGCTGTGGATCATGGTGTTGGCTACCAAGTTCTGGTTCGTCGGCTCGCTGCTGTCGCGTGCCCGCGCCGACAACCTGCGCCGCGAAGTCGGCAAGGCCTGGCTGCGCGAGAGGCTGGAGAAATCGGCATGAGCTATTTCAAATACGTGGCACTGGCCTACGCCGTGTTCTTCATCGTATTGGCCTGGGACTTCATCGTGCCGCGCCTGCAGATCCGCCAGCAGTTGCGCGAAGCACGCGCACGCATCAACCGCGCCAGCCGCAGCAGCGCAGCGCCGGTTGACGAGGAACTGAGCCGATGAGCCCGACCCAGCGCCGTCGCCTGTTGTGGGTAGTGCTGGTGCTGCTGGTAGCTGCCGCTGCCGTCGCCTTGGTCAGCACTGCCTTGCAGCGCAACATCGCCTATCTGTACACGCCAGCCGAGGTCAAGGCCGGCCAGGTTGCACCGGACGCACGTTTCCGGCTGGGCGGGATGGTTGCCAAAGGCTCGTTCAAACGCGAACCCGGTGCACTGCTGGCGCGCTTCGAGGTCACCGACGGTGACGCGATGCTGCCCGTCACCTACGACCGAATCCTGCCCGACCTGTTCCGCGAAGGACAGGCGGTGGTCGCCACCGGGCGCATGGTCAACGGCGTATTCGTCGCCGAAGACGTGCTGGCCAAACACGACGAGACCTATATGCCCAAGGAGCTGGCCGACAAGATGGGCGTGGCACACGACAAGCACCAGGTCCCGGCCACCACCCCAACGACGGAAACGCCCTGAGTGCTCGGTGAAATTGGACAGGTACTACTGATCCTCGCCCTGCTGGCAGCCCTGCTGCAAAGCGTCATGCCACTTGTCGGCGCCCAACGCGGCATACCCGCACTCACCGCGATTGCCCGCCCAGCAGCGATGCTGCAACTGACCATGGTGCTGGCTGCCTTCGTGGTGCTGACGATTGCCTTCGTGCGCCAGGACTTCTCGCTGCGCTACGTCGCCGACAACTCCAATACCCTGCTGCCGATGATCTACCGCTACTCGGCGGTATGGGGCGCGCACGAAGGTTCGTTGCTGATGTGGTCCTTGGTACTGGCGCTGTGGACCGCCGCGGTTGCTGCGTTCTCGCGGCAGCTGCCGCCCGAGGTGATGGCACGGGTGCTGTCGGTGATGGGCATGATCAGCGTCGGTTTCCTCGCCTTCCTGCTGTTCACCTCCAACCCGTTCGCACGCCTGCTGCCGGCACCAAGCGAAGGCCACGATCTCAATCCGCTACTGCAGGACCCCGGACTGATCATCCACCCGCCCCTGCTGTATCTGGGCTACGTCGGTTTCGCGGTGCCGTTCGCCTTCGCCATCGCAGCCTTGATCGACGGCCGCATCGACGTGCGTTGGCTGCGCTGGACCCGGCCGTGGACCAACGCGGCCTGGGGCTTCCTGACCATCGGCATCGCGCTGGGCAGCTGGTGGGCGTACTACGAGCTGGGCTGGGGCGGCTGGTGGTTCTGGGACCCGGTGGAGAACGCCAGCTTCATGCCGTGGCTGGTTGGCGCGGCCCTGCTGCACTCGCAGGCGGCCACTGAAAAGCGCGGCGTGTTTGTCGGTTGGACCCTGCTGCTGGCAATCGCTGCGTTTGCGCTGTCCCTGCTTGGCACCTTCCTGGTGCGCTCCGGCGTGCTGACCAGCGTGCACTCGTTTGCCGCCGATCCCTCGCGCGGCCTGTTCATCCTCATTTTCCTCGGCATCGTGGTGGGCGGCTCGCTGCTGCTCTATGCAATACGCGCACCCGGCATGGGTGGCAACAGCAACGATCCGCGCCGTGCGTTCGCGCTCAACTCGCGCGAAAGCCTGCTGCTGGCCAACAACCTGCTGCTCAGCTGTGCCTGCGCGATGGTGCTGCTCGGCACCTTGTATCCGTTGCTGGCCGACGCCCTGGATATGGGCAAGGTCTCGGTAGGCCCGCCCTACTTCGGCACGCTGTTCGTGCTGTTGATGGCGCCGATGATCGTGCTGCTGCCATTTGGCCCGCTCAGCCGCTGGCAGCGCGAGCAGGGCCTGCGCACGTTGGCACTGTTGGCACCGTGGGCCGGGCTGGCCATTGTGCTGGGCATCATTGGCTGGTGGATGGCACCGCAGGGCAAGTTCAAGACCGGCATCGGTATTGCTGGCGCTACATGGGTGGCCGGCGGCACTGGCTATTACCTGTGGACACGGCTGCGCAAGAGCGGCCGGCTCAATGCCGAAACCTGGGGCATGCTGATCGCACACTTCGGCGTCGCCGTGTTCCTGGTCGGCGCCTTGTTGGTGGAGGCGCTGCATGTACAGCATGAAGTCGCGCTGGCACCCGGCAAATCCATCGACGCCGGCGGTTATACGCTGCTGTTCGAAGGCGTGGATGCCAGCGATGGACCGAACTATCACTCCGACCGCGGGCACCTGCAGGTATTGCGCGGCGACACGCTGATTACCCGCCTGCACCCGGAAAAGCGCATGTACGCCAGCGGCGGCCAGCCGATGACCGAAGCCGGCATCCACCCCGCGCTGGGTGGCGATATCTACGTCGCACTGGGAGAATCACTGGGCAACGGTTCCTGGGCCGTGCGTGTACAGATCAAACCTTTTGTCCGCTGGATCTGGCTGGGCGCGGCGCTGATGGCGCTGGGCGGTTTCATTACCGCCGTCGACCGCCGTTTCCGCCGGCTGCCTGAGAAATCGAAATGAACAACCCTGCATCCGAATCCAAAACCAAGCATCGCCTGCCGCCAGTCGCCATCGTGCTCGGCGCGCTGTTCTTCCTCGGCCTGATGGGCTTGATGCTGTACGGCGTCAGCCGCTCCGGGAAGCCCGACCGCGACAGCCTGCCCTCGGCGCTGATCAACAAACCTGCGCCAGCGTTTTCCTTACCCGTGCTCCACGACCCCAGCGTGCATGTCACCGACAAGCAACTGCGCGGCGCGCCCTATCTGCTCAACGTCTGGGGCAGCTGGTGCCCGACCTGCCGCGATGAACACCCCATCCTTACCCGCTTCGCCGAGACCAAGCGCGTGCGCGTGATCGGCTACAACTGGAAGGACGAGCCCAGCGAAGCACTGCGCTGGCTTGAGCAGCTGGGCAACCCCTACATGGTGGTGCTGGCCGACCAGGAAGGCCGCACCGCGCTGGACTGGGGCATCGCCGCCGCACCGGAAACCTTCCTGGTCGACGGCAGCGGCATCGTGCGCTGGAAGTACAGCGGCGCCATCACCCAGCAGGTCATGGACGAGCAGCTGATTCCGGCACTGGAAAAAGTCGAAGCCGCTGCCGGCGGCAAGCACGGTGCGCCGGATCTCGGGGCCGCCCGATGAAAGCCTGGGCTGTGGTCCTGCTATGGCTGTGCCTGGCGTTTGCCGCCAGCGCGCAGCCAGCCGGAGACCCCAGCCCACTGCAATACCGCGACCGCGCCGAGGAAGTGCGTTTCCACGCGCTGACCGCCGAGCTGCGCTGCGTACAATGCCAGAACCAATCGCTGGCCGATTCCAACGCGCAGATCGCCCATGACCTGCGCCGTGAAGTGCTGAAGCTCATGCACGAAGGCCGCAGTGATGCCGAGATCAAGCAATTTCTGGTCGACCGTTACGGCGAGTTCGTGCTGTACCGCCCGCAACTGGAAGCCGGGACCGCCCTGCTCTGGTTCGGTCCCGGCCTGTTGCTACTTGCCGGCGCGGTGCTGTTGATCGTCTATGTCCGGCGGCGTGGCCGCGCCGTTCCTGTCGCCACCAATGACGATGCCAGTCAGGAAGAACGCGAATGGTGAATACCGGGTTCATGGCAGGCGCTGCAGTGCTCGCGGTGGTGGCAACCGGCATCACCTTGTGGCCGCTGTGGCGCGCCGGCAAGCGGCGGATCTGGGGCAGCCTGGTAGCGATGGCGCTGGTCGCCACGCTGGGCCTGTACCAGTTGTTGGGAACCCCGGCGGCGCTGCAGCCGCAATCCGAAGCCGCTGCCGCGCCGCAGACCATCGAAGAAGGCATCGCCCAGCTGCAGGACGCCTTGAAGCAAAACCCCGAGCGCGTTGACGGCTGGGTGCTGCTGGCCCGCTCGCAGTTGGAGATCGGCAAGGTCGCCGATGCCGCTGCGGCCTACCAGCGCGCCGTACAACTGGCACCGGACGAACCCGGCCTGCTGCTCGAAGCCGCACAGACCCGCGCCCAGGCTGACCCCAAATTTCTGTTCGACGGCACCGCCCAGCAGTGGCTTGCCCGCGCCCGCCAGATCGCACCGGACAACGAGCGGGCGATCTGGCTCACCGGCATCGTGCAACGCCAGCAAGGCCAGAACGATGAAGCTGCGCGGACCTGGGAAAGCCTGCTGCCGAGGCTCGAGCCAGCCGCCGCAAACGCGCTGCAGGCGCAGATCGATATCGCCCGTGGCAAGGCACCGGCCACCGCGCCGGCTGGCACTGCAGCAACAACGCCGCCAGCAAGCGGTGCTGGTGCTGGTGCTGGTGCTGGTGCTGGTGCTGGTGCTGGTGCTGGTGCTGGCATCACCATAACGGTAACCCTGGCCCCGGCCTTGGCTGAACGCGCCGCCTCCGGCAAGGAAACCGTGTTCGTCATCGCCCGCATCCCCGGCGGCCCGCCAATGCCTGTCGCCGTCGAGCGCCACCCTGCACAGGTAGCGCCGCTGACCGTCACCCTCGACGACGGCGACAGCCCGATGCCCACGCAGAAGCTGTCGGCGCTGCAGGAAGTGGAGGTATTCGCCCGGCTGTCCGCCAGTGGCAATGCGATGCGCGGCGAAGGCGACGTCGAGTCGGTGCCGTTCAAGGTCAAACTGCCAACTGACAAGCCCTTGACCATCACGCTGGGTCAATGACGCAACCGGCTTCTTTGTAGGAGCGGCGTAAGCCGCGAAGCAAGCACATCCAGCAGATGGCAGAGATGCCATGTGCTTCAGCAACGTCAGCTTCGCGGCTTACGCCGCTCCTACAAACAGCCCACTCTGGCCGGTATCTACATCACAGCGGCCAACCGTGGCCGTTCACGTACAGCGGGAACCACCATCAGATCACCGCCTCCCGGATGCGCTTCGCGTCCGCCCAGCAATACCCAAATAACCACTGGTTATCATCCATGCGAAGATGCGCCCGGCATCCCCGTTAAAATTGGCAGATGACTGAATTCATTCCTGATGGCAGCCGTTTCCACGCGCTGTCCTCGCCGTTCCCGATGAAGCGCGGTGGCAGCCTGATCGGCGCCCATGTCGCTTACGAAACCTGGGGCAAGCTGGCCGCCGATGCCAGCAACGCCATCCTGATAGTCACCGGCCTGTCGCCGGATGCACACGCTGCCAGCAACGCCGACAACCCGGCCAACGGCTGGTGGGAGCCGATGCTTGGCCCCGGCAAGCCGATCGATACCAACCGCTGGTTCGTCATCTGCGTCAACTCGCTGGGCAGCTGCAAGGGCTCTACCGGCCCGGCCTCGTTGGACCCGGCCACCGGCAAGGCCTACCGCCTGTCCTTCCCCGAGTTGTCGATTGAAGACGTGGCCAATGCCGCCGCCGAAGTCGTGCGCGCGCTCGGCATCACCCAGCTGGCCTGCCTGATCGGCAACTCGATGGGCGGCATGACCGCACTGGCAGTGTTGCTGCAACATCCCGGCATCGCCCGCAGCCATATCAACATCTCCGGCAGCGCCCGCGCCCTGCCGTTCTCGATCGCCATCCGCTCACTGCAGCGTGAAGCAATCCGCCTCGATCCGGCATGGAACAACGGCGATTACGACGAAGTCCACTACCCGGAATCGGGCATGCGCATGGCGCGCAAACTCGGTGTCATCACCTATCGCTCGGCGTTGGAATGGGACGGCCGCTTCGGCCGCGTTCGGCTGGATTCGGACCAGACCGACGAAGACCCATTCGGCCTGGAATTCCAGGTGGAGAGCTATCTGGAAGGCCACGCGCGTCGCTTCGTGCGCCACTTCGATCCGAACTGCTATCTCTACCTCGGTCGCTCCATGGATTGGTTCGACCTGGCCGAATACGCCGACGGCGACGTACTGGCCGGGCTGGCGAAGATACGGATTGAACGGGCACTTGCCATCGGCGCCAATACCGACATCCTGTTTCCGGTAGAACAGCAGCAACAGGTCGCCGATGGTTTGCGGGCAGGCGGCGCGGACACCCAGTTCATCGGCATGGATTCGCCACAGGGCCACGACGCCTTCCTGGTCGACTACGACCGCTTCGGCCCGGCCGTAGCGCAGTTCTTGCAGACACTGCCGACAGCCGCGTAAACACCGCACCGACCTCGAATGCAGGTAGCCGCTGATGGCTGCCTGTACGCGCCGCACAGCACGCTGGGGCCTCCAACAACCGGAGGCTGGTCATGCCGCGCCTGCTCCTGCTTCTGCTGCTCTTCCTGTCAAGCTCGCTCAACGCAGCGCTCGCTTCCGCGCCACCGTTGATGCTGGCCAGCCGCTGGCAGGACGGGCCGGATGTATCGCAGTATCTGGTCAGCGAGAAGCTTGATGGTGTGCGCGCACGCTGGGATGGGCATGCGCTCTGGACCCGTGCCGGCCACCGCATCGTGGCACCCGTTTGGTTTACCAGAGACTGGCCCAAGCAGCTGATCGACGGCGAATTGTGGATGGCACGCAGCCAGTTTGAAGCCACCAGTGCACTCATCCGCAGCAGTCCGGCCGACGAGGCGCAGTGGCGCGAACTGCGCTTCATGGCTTTCGATCTACCAAGCGCAACAGGCGGCTTTGCCCAGCGCCATGACCAGCTGAGCCGGATAGTCGCCAACCAGCCAAATCCCCATCTCTTTGCCATAGAACAACGCCGCCTGCCCGATACAGAAAGCCTGCACCGACACCTACGCAGTGTCGTCCAGGCCGGCGGCGAAGGCCTGATGCTGCATCATCAGGACAATCGCTATAGCGACGGCCGCAGCACCGGTCTGTTCAAACTCAAGCTGCATGACGACGCCGAAGCCCGTGTGATCGGCTATGTCCCCGGCAAAGGGAAATACGTCGGCATGGTTGGCGCGCTGTTGATGCGCGCTGACAGCGGCGCGCAGTTCCGCATCGGCAGCGGCCTGACTGATGCGCAGCGTGCCGATCCACCCGCAATCGGCAGCCAGGTGACCTATCGCTACAACGGCCTGACCGTGCACGGGTTGCCGCGTTTCCCGCGCTTCCTGCGGGTGCGCGACGAGCCTTGAACGGGCGCGATTCATCCGTAGTGCTACACGCAAGAAAATGAACGATGCAGCCGGTTTTTTGTGGGAGCTGCGTAAGCCGCGAAGCAGAGACTTCATCAGATGGCAAACATGCCAAGACCCTCAGCATTGCCAGCTTCGCGGCTTACACCGCTCCCACATAAACTGCCCCTATGCAGGAGCAGGGCTTCACAGCCCGCCACGTTTGCGCTGCAATAGCGGCGACAAACAGGGGCAAGCTCAATGCGCTATCAAGGCCGGCTGCAGGATTGGAACGATGACAAGGGCTTCGGATTCGCGGTCCCGAACGGCGGCGGCGAGCGCGCCTTCGTCCATATCAAAGCCTTCGAGCAGCGCACGCAACGTCCCACCAACGGCATGCTGATCAACTATGCGCTACGCAAGGACGAACGCGGCCGTCTCAATGCCATCGCGGTGCGTTCGGCCAGCGCCACCAAAACCGTCACTTCCAAACCAAAGCGTCCTCCTTTTACCGCCCGCCTGCCGCATGTCCTGCTGGGCGTATGCGCCCTGCTCTGCGTGCTGGGACTATGGATTGCCAAGCTGGTACCTGACTGGACCTTGCCGGTGATCGGCGGAATGAGCGTCGTTGCGCTGGGCTTCTATCTCTACGACAAGGGCGCAGCCGCCCGCGGCGAGCAGCGCACGCCTGAAAACACTTTGCACCTGATCTCCCTGCTCGGCGGCTGGCCGGGCGCGCTGATCGGCCAAGGCCTATTCCGGCACAAGACCAGCAAGTCCAGTTTCCAGCTCATGTTCTGGCTGACGGTTGTGCTCAATATCGCCGCAATCTGCTTGCTTGCCAGCGGAAAGCTGGGCCCTGCCCAATAGACCGGGCGCCTTGACCTCAGCGTAGCCCGGGGAAGTGCAGCGCGCCCGGGCTTGTTGTCGAGCAACCTGGAAATCACGTGAAACTCAGATCCTGGAGGCACAACGCTTACCGGGTTGCGCTGCTGCAAACCACACTATCGGGATTGCGCGGCTTTCTGCGCTACGGCTAGCCGGCACACGACTGAGCAGATGCCGGTCGCTTATCATCTGCGCTCCCCAAGCTCCAACACGGCATCATGGATCGAGCCCGTATGAAGTCCGCACTCCGCCTTGTTTGCCTGCATCTTGTCGCCTTCAGTGCCGTCCTGCTCGCTGCGATGCCGACCGCGCTGGCGCAAACAGCCCGCAAGCCGTCGCCTTACGAGGCCCGGCAAGGCACAACTGCAGCTGCCACCGACAGCGCGCAAACTCCGGCGCAGCTACCGCGCATAGCCAGCCGTGACGATTTCATGCGTCTGGCGCGGGTTTACAACCCCGGCACCCCGCTGGAAATGCCCCATCTGATCTTCACCATCGATCGGCGCGAGCCTACCCGCACCTACTACATCAATACGCCGCGCTACGAGCTGCACGAGAACTTCGTGCGGCGCGAACGGCTTCTGCCGCAGTTGGACAAGGCCACGCTCAACGCACAGTACAAGGACCCGCAACGGCGTTTCCTGTTCGGCACAGTAAGCTGGCAACGCGATCTGCCCGGATACACCTATGAATTCTGGGAAGGCGACCAGCTGACACCCGCGCTGCTCAGACAGACCGACCAGTTGGTGCGCGGATCGTTCTACGAGCCAATCCGCTTCAAGACCAACTCCACGCTGCACGAACAAACCGCGCGTGCTGCTGGCCTGGCCTTCGTCACCCAGGAGGCGTTGCTGCGTGAGCAGTCCCTCCTGCCGTTGAACACGGGTACTGCGCAAGGCCGTCTGCGCGTCATCCGCTCGGTCGAGCAGGCAGGCGATCTATCACCACAGGACATCGTGGTGCTGGATGAAGTGCCGATCTCGCTGCCACCGGTGGCTGGCCTTGTCACCCAGCGCCCATCGACACTGCTGTCGCACGTCAATTTACTGGCCAAGGGATGGCGTATCCCCAACGTCTATGTCCGCGATGCGCAGGCCGCATTGCGCGTCTACGACGGACAGTGGATCGAGCTGGAAGTCACAAACAACAATTACAAGGTACGGCCAGCCCTTCGCCCAACCAACACACCCTCCAGAACCAGGCAAACAGCCGTGCGCAATCTGCCGCGGCCCGACGTATCGATAACCGCACTGAAGCCGCTTTCGGCACTTCGTGCCAGGGATAGCAGTCATTGCGGGGTCAAGGCTGCCAATCTGGGCACTTTGAAGTCCGCACTGCCGCCGTCTGCGCGGGTTCCGGATGGATTCTGCGTACCTTTCTCGCATTACCAGTCTGCAATGCAGAAACTGCGCATCAGCGAGCGACTGGCCGCACTCCAGCAGCGGCCCGGCTTTGCCAACGACGCAAAGGTCCGCCGTGAGGCGCTTGCCGCGCTGCGAGCGGAGATCAGCGGCGCCCCCCCGGACCTGGCCCTTGTCCGCAGCCTGCAATCGCAGTGGCAGAGCCAGTTACGGGGCCGCGGGGTATTCGTGCGCAGCTCTTCCAACTCGGAAGACCTGCCGAATTTCAGCGGCGCCGGCCTGTATACGACCGTGCCCAACGTGACCGCTGCCGAGGCGCTGGTGCAAGCAGTGCAGACGGTGTGGGCGTCGGTGTACAACTTCGAGGCCTACGAAGCACGCAGCGCCGCCGGCCTTGGCCAGGACGCTGTAGCGATGGCGGTACTGGTACAACAGGCCGCGCCGTCGGACAGCTCCGGGGTGATGATCACCCGTGACCCATTCGACGCAGGTCGACGCCATATCACCTACATCTCTGCCAAACGCGGCCTCGGCATTCGCGTGGTGGAAGGCAAGCGGCAGGCCGAGCAGGTGATGTATTCGAACTGGTCCAAGGCCGTGCAGGTGCTCAGCCGCTCCGCGGAAGACACCCAGCTGGTCGCCAATGCCAGCGGCGGTGTCCGCGAGGTGGCGCTGACCGGCTCCCGCCAGGTATTGACCGATGCCTTGATCGCGAGGCTGGCAGCCGTTGGCAGCCGTACCAAACAGGCACTTTGGGGAGTCGATCAGGACATCGAATGGGCGGTGGTTGGCGATGACATACTCATCCTGCAATCGCGGCCCTACGTGGATGGAAGCGCTCGCTGATAGTCAGCCCAATGCTCACCATCTCCACCTCGTTGTAACAGCCGAGCCGGAAGGATTCATGGACAAGATCGATCTCAAGCGCCAGTGGAAGCAGCTCTACCAGCCATCGGCCAAGGCCGTCGCCGAGGTCGATGTGCCCGCCTTCAACTTTTTGATGATTGACGGCTCTGGCAATCCGAATACCTCGCAGGACTACAAGGACGCTGTGGAAGCGCTGTTCTCGGCTGCATACACCATCAAGTTCGCACTCAAGAAGGCCGGGCGGCTGGACTACGCCGTCATGCCGCTGGAAGGACTGTGGTGGGCCGATGACATGACGACCTTCCAACGTGATGAAAAGCAGCTTTGGCAGTGGACCATGATGATCATGCAGCCGCCGGAAGTGTGTGAGAAGGACATGGAATCTGCGATCACCAGCTTGCAGAAGAAGTCGCTTGCCGCCCTGTCAAAGCTGCGTTTTGAAAATCATCATGAAGGACGCTGCGCGCAGCTCTTGCATATCGGCCCCTTCACCGAAGAAGGCCCAACGATCGAGCGCGTGCATGCCTTCATCGGTGAACGATCCGCATTGCGTGGCAAGCACCATGAGATCTACTTGAGCGACATCCGAAGGGCTGCGCCGGAGAAGTGGAAAACCATCATCCGCCAGCCCATGCAGTGAGTCGTAATGATGACCAAGCCCGCCCTCAGCCAAAATAGCAGGAACCCATCATGACCTTCTGGTTGATCGCAATAGCAGTCAGCGTCGGCTTTGGTTTGGCAGCGGGCGCCATATGCCACCGCACCTGGCTTGCGGTGCTGCTTGCCGCCCTGCTCGGCGGCCTGCTCGCGCCCTATCTTGGCCTGCGCTTTGTATGGGATGTAACCGGCCATCGCGATGCCCAGGATGGCCTGGCCTTCCTGTTCGGGCCGATGGTTACCGTACCGACAGCCAGCATTGTTGCCTACGCTTTCAAACGCTTGCGTAGAAACAAACGCAGCTAACGACGCACGCCTGCGCGTCGCAACCCGTAGGTCTACAAAGCCGGGCACAACCCGGCTCCACGCTCGCTACTGCAGCCTCAACCGCCCTTGATGCAGACGATACTCGCGCTGCACCACACCTTCCGGCAGTCGATCATGGGTGATCATCAACAGGCTGCGTTGGCCCAACGCTGCCGCCAGATCGATCAACAAGGCATGCGCGGTATCCACGTCCAGACCTTCGGTCGGCTCGTCCAGCACCATGATCGGCGCGTTGCGCAGCAAGGCGCGCGCCAAGGCCAAACGCCGCGCCTGACCCGCCGACATGGTGGCACCGTTCTCGCCTACCCACGCGCCCAGCCCGCCTTGTTGCTGCGCCCAATCGCTCAAGCGCACCTGCGCCAGCACCGCCCACAACGCGTCATCGCCGGCTTGTGGATCACCCAACCGCAGATTCTCCGCAATGCTGCCGGCGAACACCGGCGCGCCCTGCGGCAACCAGGCTATCTGCCGATACCAATCGTCCTGGGCGAACTCTCGCAGATCGACACCAGCAAAGCGCACGGCCCCTTGCTGCGGGTCCCATAGCCGCAGCAGCAAGGCCGACAAGGTTGTCTTGCCGCAGCCGCTGTCGCCACGAATGGCGATGCGCTCACCCGGCGCCAGTTGCAGATCCACGCCATCCAGAAGACGCCGCGTCTCGCCCGGCCAGGCAAACACTACCTGCTCGAACGCTACCGTTGCCGCGCCCGCTGGCACCGCACGCGGCTGCGCAGGCTCTTGCACGGCCGTCGCTTGATCGACAATCTGCCGCAGACGCTTGCCGGCCACCCGCGCCGACTGCAAGGCCTGCCAGGCGATGCCACTGCCTGCTGCGACTTCCAACAGTGCAACGGTCAGAAATACCAGGGTTGCGGCAAATGGCGCTTCCACCTTGCCAGCTTGGAATGCCGTCAACGCCAACCACAGCATCGCCAACAGGCCAAGCCCGGCCAGCGCCGAATGCAGCACGTTGCCACCGATCAGGCGGCCGCGACGCCGTTGATCGCTGCGCGCCAACTGCTGCGCCGCTTCATCCACACGCAACGCCCAATCATCGCGAGCATCCAAGGCGGTGAGATCAGCCGCACCTTCCAAGCCTTCAAACGCCAAGGTGCGCAGGCTGGCACGTTGCTGCGCACGCTCGGCCTCGACCGTATCGCCGCGGCGCACCGCGAACACCGGCACGCCAATGCCCACCAATACGGCGAGCACCAGCAACAGCAGCGCTGCCGGCCAGTAGATCAATGCCGCCGCTCCCACCGTTGCCAGTGCGATGCCCGCCAAGGCCAACAAAGGACTGATGGCACGCACCATCAACCCGTCGACTTCACCGATATCGGTGATCAACCGCGCCAACAGCTCGCCGGTACGGCTGCTGCCCAGCCGCGCCGGCGCCAACGGCAGTGCACGCTGGAAGAACCACACGCGCAGGTCACGGGCGATCCGCAAGGTTGCGTCGTGGCCGACCAGCTTTTCGAAATAGCGCGACGCGATGCGCGCCATCGTCAAGCCGCGGATGCCGGCCGAGGGGGAGAAGAAATTGAAGGTGCTGCCCATGCCCAAGGCACCGGCCAGCGCTGCGGCGGTAAGGAATCCACCGGACAAGCCCAACAAGCCAACACCGGCAACCATCGTGGTGAACAGCAGCAGCGTCGCCAGCGCCAGCCGCCAGCGGTGGCGCTTGAATACATCGCGCATCGTCTGCGGGCTCATGCGCGCTCTCCCTGTACTTCTGCATGCACGCAATCCTGCAGATCGATGACCTTGTCGGCCCAGCGCATCGCCGCCTCGCTATGGGTGGCCATCAGCACCGTGCGGCCACGCGTATGTGCGGCCAGTGCCTGTAGCAGATCCGCTTCGGTCTGCGGATCAAGGAAAGCAGTGGGTTCGTCGAGCAGGAAAAGATCCGGCTCCAGCAGCAATAGCCGCGCCAGTCCAATCCGCCGCGCCTCGCCGCCGGACAGGCCGAAGCCACGCTCGCCGATCACTGTGTTCAAACCCAAGGGCAGATGCTGGGCAAAGCGCATCACCTGTGCGACCTCAGCCACCGCCTGCAACCGCGCGGCGCTTACTGCCGGGTCGGCCATGCGCAGGTTGTCGGCAATCGAGCCATGGAACAGGTAGGGGCGCTGGCCGGCATACCCGATGCGCGCGCCCTCGCGGACCACGATGCGGCCTTCGCGCGGCGGCAGCCAACCGACCAAGGCTTCCAGCAAGGTGCTCTTGCCGCTGCCACTGGGGCCGATCAGGGCCAGACGCTGACCGTCGCCGATCTCCAGCGAAAAGCCCTTCAACACATCGTGGACAGCGCCTTGCGGGCGCAGCACGACATTGCGTACCGACACCAGCGGCGCGTGCAACTGCGCCGGCTCCGGCGCTACCAGGGACGCAGCGGCGGAAGTTGCCGCAGCAGCATCCTGATCGTCAGCCAGCAGGCGCTCGACTTCAGCCGCTGCCGCCAACGCATTGGCACGGTCGTGGTAATGCGCGGCCAGCCGCCGCAGCGGCGCGTAGAACTCCGGCGCCAGCAGCAGGCAGAACATGCCGGTGCCCAAGGTCGGCACCACCGAGTGCAGGGACATCAGGCCCAGATAGCTCAGGCCCAGGTACAAGGCCACCATCGCCACGCTGACCGAGGCGAAGAATTCCAACACAGTGGAGGACAGGAAAGCGATGCGCAGCACCTTCATGGTGCGCTCGCGCACGCCATCGGCAGCGGCAGCAACGCCTTCCAGCTCGGCTTCACCGCGCCCGTACAGGCGCAACAGGCCCAAGCCCTTGATGCGGTCGGCAAAGTGGCCGCTCATGCGCGCCAGCTCGCCCAGCTGTGCCCGACCGGCGGCCTCGGCGCCCCAGCCCACCAGCATCATGAAGAACGGCACCAGCGGCGCGGTGAAGATGAAGATCAGCGCCACCACCCAGTCCACATAGGCCACGGCGGCGGCAATCAGCAGCGGCACCACCACCACTTCCACCCGCACCGGCTGGAAACCGGCGTAATAGCCCTCGATGGCATCGCCATGAGACAGCAGCAGCTCGCCCAACTCACCCGTGCGCTGACGGCGCAGCCACAACGGTCCGCGTGCCAGCAAACGCCGGTAAACCTGCTCGCGCAACGCCAGTTTGGCGCTGTCGGCGACCTTGCCGGCGGCGGTCTGGGCGACCCCGCCCAGCAGGCTGCGCAGCACCAGCACGGCCGCCAATATCCAGAAACCGTGAATTACCTGTACCCAATCCAGTCGTTCCACGACTATGCTCTGGATCAACCAGGCAATGGCGCCAGCCTGCACGATCAGCAGCGCACCTGAAGTACAGACGGCCATGGCCGCCAAACGCTGCTGCGACCGGGCCCCGGACGCCAGAGCCGCCAGCCACTGCTGCTGTACGCGGCGTTGCTGTTGCACCGCGTTGGAATGTGGAACTTCGCTCAAGACTGACAACTCAGGTGAAGGAGAACCAGGTGATTGTAAGCAAGCCGTACCCAGCCTGCCGGCCCTGCACGATCGGCGTTGGACAGCCAGCACACATTGATCCAGATCAAGGCATTGGCAGGCCTGAACGGGGAGTATCGCTGCCATAGAACCCCTCCCAGCCACTCCATGACGCCCAATTCCCACGAGGTAGCCAGGCCATGATCGACTCAACAGTCGTAGAACTGTCACGTCTACAGTTCGCGCTGACCGCGATGTACCACTTCATTTTCGTCCCGCTCACGCTGGGGCTCTCTTTCATGATCGCGATCATGGAGAGCGTCTATGTGATGACCGGCAAGGATGTCTGGCGCCGGATGACCCTGTTCTGGGGCGTGCTGTTCGGCATCAACTTCGCCATGGGTGTGGGTACCGGCATCGTGATGGAGTTCCAGTTCGGCATGAACTGGTCCTATTACAGCCACTACGTGGGTGACATCTTCGGCGCACCGCTGGCCATTGAAGGCCTGATGGCGTTCTTCCTGGAGGCGACCTTCATCGGTCTGTTCTTCTTCGGCTGGGGCCGCCTGTCCAAGGTGCAGCATCTGACCGTGACCTGGTTGATGGCACTGGGCACCAACCTGTCGGCACTGTGGATCCTGATCGCCAACGGCTGGATGCAGTACCCGGTGGGTGCGGTGTTCAACCCGGAAACGATGCGCATGGAAGTGGTGGACTTCGCCGCCGTGCTGCTGAACCCGGTAGCCCAGGCCAAGTTCGTGCATACCGTCTCGGCCGGTTATGTGGCTGGCGCGATGTTCGTGATGTCGATCTCGGCCTTCTTCATGCTGCGCGGCAAGCACCGTGACATTGCCCGCCGCTCGTTCGCAGTGGCTTCGGCGTTCGGCCTGCTGGCGTCCATCTCGGTTGCCGTGCTGGGTGATGAGTCCGGTTACGCCACGGCCGAAAACCAGAAGATGAAGCTGGCTGCCATCGAAGGCATGTGGCATACCCATCCGGCTCCGGCACCGTTCACTGCATTCGGCATCCCGAACCAGCAGGAACAGCGCAATGACTTCGAAGTGCAGATCCCATACGTGATGGGCCTGATCGCCACCCGTTCGCTGGATGAGGAGATCCCGGGCATCCTGGACCTGGTCAAGCAGGCCGAGGGTCGCGTCAAGGGTGGTCAGATCGCCTACGCCGCACTGGAACGCATCCGCGCCGACAAGAACGATGTTGAAGCCCGCGAGGTCTTTGACCGTCATTGGCAGGATCTGGGTCACGGCCTGCTGCTGAAGCGTTACCGCGACGACATCGAGAACGCCACCCCCGAGCAGATTGCACAGGCTGCGCTGGATACGGTGCCCACGGTCGCACCGCTGTTCTGGACCTTCCGCGTCATGGTCGGCCTGGGCATCTACATGATTGGCTTCTTCGCCCTGGCCTTCTACTACTCCTGCCGCAACAACTTCGAGCACAAGCGCACCTTCCTGCGGGTTGCCCTGTGGTCGCTGCCGGCACCGTGGATCGCGATCGAATGCGGCTGGTTCATCGCTGAGTACGGCCGTCAGCCGTGGGCGGTCGATGGCGTGCTGCCGACCTTCTATGCAGCTTCCGGTCTGGCCGTCTACGAAATCCTGGCGACGCTGGTCGGCTTCACCGCGCTGTACACGGTGCTGCTGGTGATCGAAGTCAAGCTGATGCTCAAGGCCATCCGCAAGGGCCCGGACGAAATCCTGCCCTCGCTGCAGCAGTCGGCCGTCGCAACCAACCACGCCAATGCCTCCGGCAACGGCCAGGCATAAGGCAGGAGAACACTCATGGAATTCATTCTTCTGGACTACACGACACTACGCGTGATCTGGTGGTTGCTACTTGGCATCCTGCTGATCGGCTTTGCGGTAATGGACGGCTTCGACCTTGGCGTTGGCACTCTGCTGCCTTTCGTTGCCAAGACCGATGAAGAGCGCAGGCTGGTGATCAACACCATCGGCCCGGTATGGGAAGGCAACCAGGTGTGGCTGGTGCTCGGTGGCGGCGCGATCTTCGCCGCCTGGCCACCCCTGTATGCGGTGAGCTTCTCCGGCTTCTATCTGGCGATGTTCCTGATCCTGTTCGCACTGATCCTGCGTCCGGTCGGCTTCAAGTACCGCAGCAAGATGCCGACCCAGCGCTGGCGCAACAACTGGGACAAGGCGCTGTTTGTTGGCGGCTTCATCCCGGCACTGATCATGGGCGTGGCAGTTGGCAACGTATTGCTCGGCGTGCCGTACCACTTCGATGACACCCAGCGCGTGTTCTACACCGGCAACCTGCTCGGCCTGCTGACCCCGTTCGCGCTGCTGGCTGGTCTGGTCAGCGTAGCGATGCTGGTCTCGCACGGTGCTGCCATGCTGGTGCTCAAGACCAGCGGCCCGGTCGCTGAGCGTTCGGCAAAGATCGGCAGCATCGCCGCCATTGCCTCGTTCGTGCTGTTCGCACTTGCCGGCGCCTGGGTTGCCTTCGGCCTGCCGGGCTACCAGATCACCTCGCAGGTGGTGACCGACGGTGCCAGCAATCCGCTGCTGAAGACCGCTGAATTCTCCGCCGCTGGCGGCTGGCTGCACAACTACAGCAGCATGCCGGCCACGATCCTGGCGCCGGTGGTGGGCCTGCTGGGTGCTCTGGCCAGTGCAGTCCTGCTGCGCAAGCGTCGTGGTGGCCTGGCCTTCCTCGCCTCGGGTGCGTCCATCGCCGGCATCATCCTCACCGTCGGCTTTGCGATCTTCCCGTTCCTGCTGCCCTCCTCCACCAGCCCGGGCTCCAGCCTGACCGTATGGGACGGCTCCTCCAGCCACCTGACACTGTGGGTGATGCTGCTGGCCACCGTGATCTTCCTGCCGATCATCATCGCCTACACCACCTGGGTATATCGCGTGATGAAGGGCAAGACCACGCTGGAAGAGATGGGTGAAAACCCGAACGCCTACTGATCCGCACCGACAACACTAAGGAGACAACTCATGTGGTATTTCGCTTGGATTCTGGGTGCTGGCCTCGCTGCGACGGTCGCCATCCTCAACGGCATGTGGTTTGAAGCGCGCGAAGCAAACAAGATCGATGCAAAGCGCTGAAAAACTGCGTGAAGGTATTGCCAAAACGCCGGACTGAGCGTATCTTTCCGGCTCCCTTCGCGGGGTGTAGCTCAGTCTGGTAGAGCGCTACGTTCGGGACGTAGAGGTCGCAGGTTCGAATCCTGTCTCCCCGACCAAAGGGTCGGTAAAAAAGCCTGGAATAACGGCAACGTTTTCCAGGTTTTTTATTCGCCAGTACACAGTTGCTGGCAGTCAACGCACCACGCCTTGCAGGCAGCGTTGGCTGAACAAAAGAACTTGCAAGGCACGAGGTTCACCGCTATCATAGGCGGCTCCTTCGGGGTGTAGCTCAGTCTGGTAGAGCGCTACGTTCGGGACGTAGAGGTCGCAGGTTCGAATCCTGTCTCCCCGACCAATTTGACAAAAGCCGGCCTCTGGTCGGCTTTTGTTATTGGTGGGTTTCAAACGACGCCACCCACCGCGTCGGAGTAAGCAATGTCCACGCCCGCCCAGTCCCTCATCCGGCACCCCCTGTTCAAGGGCCGCCTGCTGGCGTTTGTCGCCATCGTCCTGGTCTCGGCCAACCTGCGCAGCGCGGTCACTTCGCTGACCCCGTTGCTGGACCGGCTTGGCAATGTCTTCGATTTCGGCAGCACCATGACCGGCGTGCTCGGCATGATGCCGACCGCCGCCTTCGCCGTGTTCGGCCTGGCGACGCCACGCATCACCCGCGCCATCGGCCTGGAGCGCACTGCCGTGCTGGCCATGGTGCTGGCTACCGCTGGACTGCTGCTGCGTGCATTCTCCGGCAATGTCGGCATGCTGATGCTGGGCTCGGCGATCGCACTGGCCGGCATGGGCATGGGCAATGTGGTTGTGCCGCCGCTGGTCAAACGCTACTTCGCCGACCGCGTGGGCACCCTGAGTACGGTCTACATCTCGGTACTGCAGGCCGGCACGATGGTGCCTGCCTTGCTGGCAGTGCCAGTGGCTGATCAGTTCGACTGGCGTATTTCACTTGGCATGTGGTCGTTGCTGTCAGCGGCCGCCGTGTTGCCGTGGATATTGCTGGCACGCAGTGCACCCCGCACCGATGCAGGCACCAGCACCAATCCCGAACATGCTGCAGGCCGCGTCTGGAAGACGCAGTTGGGCTGGGGCATGGCGTTGATGTTCGGCATGACCTCGCTGGGCACCTACTCCCTGTTCACCTGGTTGCCGAAGGTAATGGTGGAAGCCGGCGCCAGCGAATCCTTCGGCGGCGTGATGGTGGCGGTTTATTCGGCCATCGGCCTGTTGCCGTCGCTGTTGGTGCCCGCATTGGCGGTGCGCATGCGCAACCCGTTCCCGATCGCGGTGATGGTGTTCGTGTTGAACATGATTGCCTTCGCCGGCCTGCTATGGGCACCGATGAGCGCACCGCTGCTGTGGGCGGTCATCGCCGGCCTTGGCCCATCAACCTTCCCGCTCGGCCTAACCCTGATCAACCTGCGCACCCGCAGCCAGGCTGGCTCGGCAGCGTTGTCGGGCTTCATGCAGGGCGTGGGTTACAGCCTGGCCAGTCTGGGCCCGCTGCTGTTCGGCTGGCTGCATGGCATGAGCGACGGCTGGGCGTGGTCGTTTGGCTTCCTCGCCTTCTGTTCCGGTGTATTGCTGACCGGTGCGTGGTTTGCATGCAAACCGCAGCAGTTGGAAGATCACTGGAAGTAAACCGCCGTTGAAACATGAAAGCCGCCGATATGAATCGGCGGCTTTTTTATTCGCGGAAGCAACCCAGCCCCGGTAAGCGCGACGCACCTGCGGCTGACCGCCTCTTGTCGGAGCGACGTAAGCCGCGAAGCTGAGAGTGTTGGAAGTCCTGGAGCATTGTGCACACCAAAGCTGCGGGTGCTTCGCGGCTTACCCGGGCTACAACGGTTGCTTGCCGCGACTACTTCAACGGATGCCTCACCTGGCCTTCGCCGCGCACAACGAAGCGCTCCACCGTCAGCGCCTCCAGACCCATCGGGCCGTAGGAATGCAGGCGAGTCGTGGAAATGCCGATCTCCGCCCCCAGGCCGAGCTCGCCGCCATCAGAGAAGCGCGAAGAGGCATTGACCATCACCACCGCCGAGCGCAGTGCGCGCACGAACGCTTCGCCATGAGCTGAGTTGCCGGTAGCAATGACTTCGGTGTGATCCGAGGTGTAAGCCTGGATATGGGCGATGGCCGCAGCCATGTCCGGTACAACCCGGATTGCGAGAATCAGATCCAGGTACTCGGCAGCATAGTCGTCGTCCGTAACCGGCACGATGTCTGCAACCAACGCTTGGGTTGCTGCATCACCACGCAGCTCGACCCCGCGCTCACGTAGCGCTGCGGCAGCCAGAGGCAGGAATAGCGCGGCAACAGCCTCATGCACCAGCAAGGTCTCCAGCGAATTGCAGGCTGACGGACGCGAGGTCTTGCCATCGATCAACAGGTCCACTGCCAACTGCAGATCGGCACTGTCATCGACGAATAGATGACAGACGCCCTTGTAGTGCTTGATCACCGGCACCCGCGCATGCTCGGCGACGAAGCGGATCAGACCTTCGCCACCGCGCGGAATCGCCAGATCGATGATGTCATTGAGCTGCAGCAGCTCCAGCATGGTTTCACGGCGCAGATCTTCAACCAGTGTCAAAGCCGCATCCGGCAAACCTGCTTCGCGCAATGCGCGCTTGAGACTGGCAGCAATCGCCGTATTGGAATGGATGGCTTCAGAGCCACCGCGCAGGATCACACCATTGCCGGCCTTGATGCACAGCGCTGCGGCGTCGGCCGTCACATTGGGCCGTGCCTCGTAGATCATCGCGATCACACCCAGCGGCACCCTCACCTTCTGCACACGGATGCCATTGGGACGGTCGTAGTCGCGGGTCACCTCGCCCACGGGATCCGGCAAGGCGGCGACTTCAAGCAATGCATCAGCCACGCCTCGCAGACGCTCCGGGTTCAGGGCGAGACGATCCAGCATTGCCGAGCCCACACCCTTGTCCCGCGCCGCCTGCAGGTCACGCGCATTCGCGGCGAGGATGCTGCCTGCATCGGCTTCCAGCGCAGCGGCCATGGACTTCAGCAGCGTGCTGCGGGCATCGCTGGAAAGCAGGCCCAGCTGCTGCGCGGCATCGCGGCACTTCAATGCAAGGGTGCGGATATCACTCATGTTCTGTCCTGCCAATGATCAAAGGAAAACTCACAGCAACACCAGGTCGTCACGATGGACCACGTTGTCGCCGTAGTTGTAGCCAAGGATGGATTCGATTTCGCTGGTGTGATGTTGGCTGATGCGGCGGATATCGACGGCGGAGTACTGACTGACGCCGCGCGCCACGCGCTGTTGCCCCTGCGGATCGAACAACCGCACTTCCACCATGTCGCCGCGACGGAACTCGCCTTCCGCGCCCACCACGCCACCGGGCAGCAGTGAGGCGCCTTTGTCGCGCAATGCGCGCGCCGCGCCGGCATCGATCAGGATCGCGCCCGGCTCAAGCGGTGCGTGCTTCAGCCAATACTTGCGCGCGGCGATGCGTGACTGCCCGGCATGCAGACGCGTGCCATGCAACTTCCCCTGCGCCAGCCCGCGCACGACATCGCCGCTGCGGCCATTGAACAGGAAGGTGTCGATACCCGCGGCACCGGCTTTGGCGGCGGCCTGCAGCTTGGTATGCATCCCGCCAGTACCGACCGCGCTGCCGCTGCCGCCCGCCATGGCCAGGACATCCGGCGTCAGCTCGGTAACTTCGTTGATCGGTTGCGCATCGGGATTGCTGCGTGGATCAGCGGTGTAGAGACCATCGATGTCGGTGGCGATGAACAATGCATCGGCATCGACCAGCGCCGCAACGATGGCGGCGAGGTTGTCATTGTCACCGAGTTTGAGCTCATCCACCGATACGGTGTCGTTCTCGTTGATGACCGGCAGCGCGCCCAGCGCCAGCAGTTCGTTGAGCGTTGCGCGCGCATTGAGGTAGCGGCGGCGGTTGCGCAAGTCGTCGTGGGTAAGCAGCACCTGCGCAACCGGGCGCTCGAAGAAACGCTGCCACAGCCCAATCAACTGCGCCTGGCCCAGTGCAGCCAAGGCCTGTCTTGCCGCCATGGCCGCGCCGGCTTCGGCGGCCTTGGGCACGATGGCGCGGCCAGCGGCCACTGCGCCGGAAGAGACGATCACCACTTCGCGCCCGGCCAGCACATTGGCCGATACGAACTGCGCCAGCCCCAGCGCAAAACGCGGAGTCAAACCACCACCATCGGCCGCCAGCAGGCTGCTGCCAACCTTGAGTACGGCGCGGCGCCACTGCGGCAGTGTTTGTTCGGTGAACGGCGAGAACGAAGTCTGGATCATGGGATCAGCGGGTATTCCACTCATGGATGGTCAGCTCGGAGCTGCCCTGGATGGCCAGCGGGTCGCTGGCGACGATGGCTTTGGCAGCTTCCAGAGTGTCGATGTTCTTCAAGACATAGGCGCCACCGGTGCCGTCGCTGAAACCGCCGGTCAGGTGCAGCTGATCTTTCGCAACAAGTACGTTGAGGAAAGCGATGTGTGGGGCAATCACTGCATCGTCGAATGACGGCTTGCGCATTGCCAGTACCAGGTAGAGCTTCATTGAATTCTCCTTTAGCTGCGTATGACACCACGCCGAAGCCGAAGTTGGTGCGATTGCTTTCGCTTGGAACTTGCTGTGGCTTTGGCCTTGGATTTGGCTGTTGCCTTGGCTGTTGCTTAAGCCCCTCTCCCGCCTGCGGGAGAGGGGTTGGGGTGAGGGCAAGCTTCTAGCTAGGCAGAAAATCAAAAGCCCCCTCATCCGCCCTTCGGGCACCTTCTCCCGCAAGCGGGAGAAGGGACAGCCGGAGCCAGAGCCAGAGCCAAAGCCAAAGCAACAGCCAGGGCCACGGCAGCAGCGACAGCGACAGCAACAGCAACAGCAACGGCAACGGCAACGGCCAACACCAAAGCCAAAGCCAAAGCCAAAGCAAAGCAAAGCCAAAAACCTAAACCAATACGGGCGCCTTTCGGCGCCCGCATCAAACCATCAGTCCCGCAACGCGCTCCAACGCGCACTGAGCTCTTCCAGACGAAGGTCCGCCGCAGCACCAGGCGACACACGCGCCGCCAGGCTGCCCTCGGGCGTACGCCCCTGCCCAGCCGTATCCGCCGCCTCTGCTGCAGCCTTGTAGGCATCACGGAACGGCACACCCGCCACCGCAGCCTCCACCGCCACATCGGTTGCATACATGCCCGAATCGATCGCAGCGCGGATGTTGTCATCGCGCCAATCCAGATTCGACAACAAGGCCGGCAGCAGCTCCAGTGCCGCCAAGCCACGACCGAAACCGTGCACGATCGCGCCCTTGGAATTCTGCAGGTCACGCTGGTAACCGGACGGCAGCGACAGCAGCTGTTCGATCTCGGTACGTGCAGCAGCAACACTGGCATGGATGGCGCGCATAAGCTCGATCACGTCCGGGTTACGCTTGTTCGGCATGATCGAGCTGCCGGTGGTGTATTGCGCCGGCAGCGCCACGAAGGCGAACTCACCGGTGGTGAACAGCGACAGGTCCCAGGCAATGCGACGCAGGTCCAGGGTCGCGCTACCCAAGGCCTCCAACGCAGCCAACTCGAACTTGCCACGCGAGAGCTGCGCGTAGATCGGGCTGATCTGCATGCGCGAGAAGCCCAGTGCTGTCGTGGTGTGCTCGCGGTCCAGCGGCAGGTTGACGCCATAACCGGCAGCGGTGCCCAGCGGATTGGTGTCGATCAGCGCACGCGTGTCACGGGCACGGATGGCATTGTCAATGAACGCCTCGGCCCAGCCGGCCCACCACATGCCAGCAGAGGAAACCACGGCGCGCTGGATATGCGTGTAACCCGGCAAGGGCTGCAGTTGTTCGGCAGCGGCGCGGTCCAGCGCGACCTTCGCAACTTCGGTGCTGATCTGCGCAACACGCTCCAGCTTGTCCTTCAACCACAGCCGGGTAGCGACCAGGATCTGATCGTTGCGGCTGCGGCCGGTGTGGATCTTGCGGCCGGCATCGCCCAGGCGCTCGGTCAAGCGCGCCTCGATGGCCGAGTGGCAATCCTCGTACTGCTCATCCAGCACGAACGCACCATTGCGGAAATCCTCGGCCAGAATCGCCAGCTCACGCTTCAACGCAACCAACTCGTCGGCACTGAGGATGCCGATGTGCTGCAGGCCTTCGGCATGCGCGGTGCTGGCCTGGATGTCGTGCAGGAAGAACTCGCGGTCCAGGATGACGTCGTCACCGGCCAGGAAGGTCTGGATCTTCGCGTCAACCGCAACGCCGGGTTTCTGCCAAAGCAAATTAGTCATGTCGATCTCTCTAGGTGCAGCGTTGTGGAACCTGTGGGAGCGGCGTAAGCCGCGAAGCCGGTGACCCTGCGGCCACCAGCACTCCACAAAATCAATAAGGAACCGCCATCAGCTCATCCAGCCCCAACGCCCGGTTGAGGTTCTGCAATGCCTGCGTGGCGGCACCCTTGAGCAGGTTGTCGATGGTCGCCACCACCACCACGCGCTTGTTGCCGGGCGCCATGGTGAAGCCGCCAATCTGCACACCGTGCTTGCCGGCAATGCGGCTGACCCACGGCGCCTCATCCACCACTTCAACCAGCGGCTCGTTGGCGTAACGCTGCTGGTACAGCGCCATCACTTCTTCGCGACTGCGCGGCTGCTGCAACCACAGGTTGACGGTCATGGTGATGCCACGGAAATGCGCAGCCACATGCGGCATGAACTCCACCGGCACGCCGAGTTGTGTCGCAACCTCGCGCTCATGCACATGATTCGTCAGCGCATACGGCATCAGGTTGTCACGCAGCAGCTCGGGGTTGTTCTTGTCCGACGGCGTGGTACCGGCACCGGACCAACCGGAGACGCCGAAACAGGTCGGCGGGCCAGCTAGCTGGCTCAGCAGCGGAGCGATCGCCAGCTGCATCGCGGTGGCGTAGCAGCCCGGGTTGCTGATCCGCTTCTGCCCGGCATAGCGGGCGCGGGTCAGCTCCGGCAGACCGTAGTACCAGCTATTGTCGAAACGATAGTCCGCCGACAGATCAACGATCACCGTATCCGGCGCGGCTGCATCCAGTGCGGCCACAAAAGGCTCGCCCTTGCCGTTCGGCAATGCCAGCACCACCGCGTCCACACCCTTGGCGGCGACCGCCTCCGGGTCCAGACTTTCGTAACACAGCTCGCCGTTGTAGGTATCGTTGTGGTCAGCCACACGCTGTCCGGCCAATTCACGCGAGGACACGAAGGCCAGTTCGATGCGCGGGTGTGCGGCCAGCAGGCGGATCAATTCGGCGCCGGTGTAACCGCGCGCGCCAACGATGCCTACCGAGAATTTCTTGTCAGTCATGAATGCGAATCCAGAAGGAATTGCAGGTGGGTTTTCACCGCCGGCCATTCCGTATCGATGATGGAGAACACCACGGTATCGCGACGCGATCCGTCGGCGTGACGCTTGTGGCTGCGCAATACGCCATCCTGCTTCGCACCAAGGCGGGCAATGGCGGTACGCGAGGCATGGTTGAACCAGCTGGTCTCGAAGCCCACGCTGATGCAGCCCAGGGTTTCAAATGCATGCCGCAGCAACAGCAGCTTGGCCTCGGTATTGAGCCCGCTGCGTTGCACGCGCGGGTGGTACCAGGTGTAGCCGATGTTCAAGCGCGGCACGTCGGCTTCAAGCGCGTAGTAGCGCGTGCTGCCAACAACCTCGCCACTGGCATCCTTGACCACGAACGCAAGCACCCTGCCCTGTGCCTGTGCTTCCAGCGCGGCGACGATGTAATGGCCTGCGCGTTCCGGCGCGGGTACGTTGGTATACCAGCAGCGCGCCAACTCGCCCTCGCCCAAGGCACGCTGCAACGCAGGCACGTGCTCAAGCTGCAGCGGCTCCAGCGTCACATGCCGGCCCTTCAGGGTCGGCACCTGACTCCAGTGCCCGGCGGTGGCAAGGTCCATGTTCACCCCTGCAGGCTCGGCTTGCGCTCACCGCAATGCGCGACGTAGCCCTTGATGCTGTCGAAATCATTGGCACCGAACCAGAACACTTTCCAGTGATCGAGCTTGTAACAGCCATCCGACTCGGAATAGTAGAAATGGTTGACCGGATTACCGTTGCGCGAACGCCAGAACAGCTGCGGAGTTTCTTCCAGCATCACGTTCCACACCGCCCGGCCCAGACCTTCACCCTGCGCGTCATCAAGCACCGCGAACTTGTCCAGGTACACGCCCTCGGCTTCATCGGTCAGCACTACCGCAGTGCGATAGTTCTCGCTGACGTAGGCACGCAGCAGTTTGGTTTTCTCGAAGTAATCAGGCACCAGGGTGCGGCCGAAGCTCGACTCGATCAGCGACTTCAGCCGCGCGGTATCCAGCTGGTCCCACGACGTCGCCTTCAGCACCTTTTCACCGCGGCGCACCAGCGTGCCTGAACCCTTGTGCGTGAACAGCTCCTTGGCCAGGTCGGCCGGGCGCGTGATCGACACCGAGGATTCTTCCGGCAAACGATCGAGCAGGTCCTTGATCTGCTCGATCTTGACCCGCATGCCGCCATGGATCCACGGCTGCTGCATCAGCTGGTCGTATTCGGTGGACAGGTTGATCGAATCGATCAGCTTGCCTTCTTCATCGAGCAGGCCGCCGGTACCGGTCAGGAAGATGATCTTGTACGGCTGCAGTTCCTGCACCAGCTCGTTGGCGGCAAAGTCGGCGTTGACGTTGAGGATCTGCCCGCTCGGGGTTTCGCCCAGGCTGGTGATCACCGGAATCGAGCCGGCACGCAGGCTGGCTTCGATCGGTGCCAGGTTGACCTTCTTCACTTCGCCGACCAGGCCGTAGGTGTCCACGTCCAGGTACTCGGCCTCGAACACGCCACCGGTGATCGAGGTAGCGCGCGCACCGTTCTGCTGCAGCGCTTCGACCAGCTTGAGGTTGGATTGCTGGAACACCTTGCGCACGATCGCCAGTGCTTCCGGCGAGGTCACGCGCAGGCCGTCAATGGTCTTCTTCTCGATGCCAGCGGCAGACAGCTCGGCATCCAGCTGCGGACCAGCACCGTGCAGCACGATCGGAGTCAGGCCGACTTCCTGCAGGAACGACAGCGACGAGGTCAGCGCTTCCAGATCGTCGCGCAGCACGGCGCCACCGACCTTGACCACGGCAAAGCGCTTGGCATCAAGCTGCGAGAAGCGCTTGAGGTACTGGCTGATTTCCTTCGCGCTGGCCATGCTCGAGAGCAGGCGAACGATGGTCTGGCGGGTCTGGCGGTGCGGCTGCATGGCTGGGGACATTACTTGTATCTACATGGCGACCTTGAAGGTCGCGGGAAGGAGCCGGCGGCAAGCCGCCGGGCCACGAGCGGCTCAGGCGCCGCGTTGCAGGATCTGCAGCACCGATTCGGCGTAGCGCTGCAACTGCTCCAGCGTCACGAACTCATCGGCGGTGTGGGCCTGGGCGATATCGCCAGGGCCGTACACCATGGTTGTGTAGCCACCGGCCGAGAACAGCGAAGCCTCGGTCCAGAAATCCACCGCATTGCCGATTGGCAGGCCAAGTTCATCAGCGATGTCACGCGCGGCCAGGCGACGTTCCTCGGCACGGGCGATATCACCGGATGGCAGGCTGGGGCCACGGAAGGTTTCTTCGAAATGCGCGGCCTGCGGCTCGGCAAAGCCGGCGAAGGTGCCCAGCAGCGCGTCGATGTCCATCGACGGCAGCGGCCGGAAGCCAAAACGCAGCTCGGCTTCGGGCGCGATCATGTTGGCCTTGATGCCGCCTTCGACGCGGCCAATGTTGAAGCGTAGGCCGGTCAGGCCGCCAAAGCGCGCATGCGCCAGCGACTCGACATGCTCCAGCGCCTTGCCGCCCCAGCGCATCGCCTGGTGCAAGGCACTGGCGGACGGGTCCTGCTTGCCCGAGGCGTGGCCGGCGCGGCCCTGGAACTTCATCAGCACCGAGCTGATGCCACGGTGCGCGAGCACCGCTTCACTCATGGTCGGCTCGGCGACGATCACCGCTTCATAGGCGATGCCACGCGCCAGGAAGGCAGCGATGCAACGCGGATCATTGGCTTCTTCATCACTGGAGAACAGGAAGGCAGCATCGCCATCGCTCAGGTTGGCGGCGGCCACCAGCGCTGCGGCGGCGCCCTTGATGTCGCAGACGCCAAGGCCGACAACGCGGTCATCGAGACGGCGCATCACGTGCGGATCGGCCGACCAGTGCGGCGAATCCGGCACGGTGTCCAGATGCACGTTGAACAGGTATTTCGGCGTGCCACGCACCGCGTAGAAGCTGACCGCACCGGCACCGTGGTCGATCACCTCGACATTGAAGCCCGGCAGGTTGTCGCGCAGGTAATCAAAGATGCCACCAGTGGTGATGGCACGCGGCGGATTGCGGGTGTCGTAGGACACCAGCTTTTCCAGATGATCGAGGGTGGATTGGAGCAGGTTGGTCATGGTGGGCGGCAGGTCGGCAGATCAATGATCGAAAGGCGCCCCTTCTCCCGCGTGCGGGGGAAGGGGCCCGAAGAGCTTGCCCCCGCGGAGGCGGGGGGCGGATGGGGGCGCTTTTGATTTGCCTTGTCAGCCTTGAGAGCGAACAACGACAGAAGCAGAAGCTCCCCTCACCCCAACCCCTCTCCCGCAGGCGGGAGAGGGGCTTTGAGCATCACGCATCTCGCCTTAGCGATTTACCTGCGCATACAGCGTGGAGCTCATGCCGAACAGCTTGATGAAGCCTTCGGCTTCTTCCACACCCCAATCGGCCGACTGCGCATAGGTCGCGCCCTTGGCATTGAGGATGTGCTCCGAACGCACCGCCACCGCATCCACGCGGCCGCCGCGGGTTTCCAGCACCACTTCGCCGGTCACCTTGGCCTGCGAAGCCTTCAGGAAGGCTTCGATATCGGTCTTGAGCGGGTCGTGGTAGAAGCCTTCGTACACCAGCTCCACCCACTTGCGCGCGACTTCCGGCTTGAAGCGGTTCTGCTGCTTGGTCAGCACGGTGTCTTCCAGCGCGCGGTGCGCGGCCAGCAGCGAGACCAGGCCCGGGGCTTCGAACACGATGCGGCCCTTCAGGCCGATCACGGTGTCGCCGGTGTAAACGCCACGGCCGACGCCGTACTGCGCGAACAGCTTGTTGAGCTTGGCCAGGATCTGCTCACCCGGCAGTTCCTTGCCGTCCAGCGCGACCGCTTCGCCTTCGACGAACTTCAGGGTCACGGTCAGCGGCTCGATCGGCCAAGCGCTGCGCGGTGCGCACCAGCCACGTGCGCCTTCACCCGGGGCTTCCCACTTGTCGATCTCGCCGCCGGACATGGTCAGGCCCAACAGATTCTCGTTGATGGTGTAGGCCTGCTGCTTGGCGCGCACGCCGAAGCCACGCGCTTCCAGGTACTTCTGCTCATAAGCGCGGGTCTGGGTGTGTTCCTTCTGGATTTCACGGATCGGCGCGACGATCTGGTAGTCGCCAAGCGCCTTCACCGCCAGGTCGAAACGCACCTGGTCGTTGCCCATGCCGGTGCAGCCGTGGGCGATGATGTTGGTGCCCAGCTCGGCGGCGCGCTTGAGCGCGGCATCGACGATCAGATAACGGTCCGAGACCAGCAGCGGGTACTGGCCCTGGTAGCCCTCGCCAGCCCACACGAAAGGCTTGACGAAGCCATTCCAGATGGCCGGGCCGCCATCGACGGTGACGTGGCTGGTGACGCCCAGCTCGGCCGCACGCTTTTCGATGAAATCACGCTCGTCGGCATCCACGCCGCCGGTGTCGGCGAACACGGTGTGCACGTTGTAACCGCGCTCCTGCAGGTAAGGCACGCAGAAGCTGGTGTCGAGGCCGCCGGAGAAGGCGAGGACGATGTCTTTGCTCATGGGGAAGGAATCTCTGCTTTTGATCTTTGAGCCCCTCGCCCGCCGAAGGAGGGGTTGGGGAGGGGGTAATGAAATGGAGGTGTTGCCTGGAGCGAGGAGCGTTGCCCTCACCCCAACCCCTCTCCCGCACGCGGGAGAGGGGCTTCGAGCATTACTTGCCGATCACTGCTGCCATGATCGCCTTCTGCACGTGCAGGCGATTCTCGGCTTCGTTGATTGCAATACATTGCGGCGAATCCATCACGCCGTCGGTGGCCTTGACGTTGCGGCGCAGCGGCAGGCAGTGGCTGAACACACCATTGTTGGTCAGCGCCATCTTGGCTTCGTCGACGATGAAGTGCTGGTACTGGTCGCGGATCGGCTTTTCCGGTTCCCAGTTGCCGAAGAACGGCAGCGCGCCCCAGCTCTTGGCGTAGACGACATCGGCGCCGGCATAGGCGCTCTGGATGTCGTGGCTGACCTGCAGCGAGCCACCGCTTTCGATGACATTCTGCTCGGCCCAGCCCATGTAGCGCTCGTCCAGGATGTAATCCGGAGTCGGGCACAGCAGGGTCACGTCCATGCCCATGCGGGTTGCGATGGTCAGCGCCGAGTTGGCCACGGCGGTGTTCAGCGGCATGGGATGGTAGGTCCAGGTCAGCACGTACTTCTTGCCGCGCAGGTCACTGGTGCCGAAGTGCTCCTGCAGCGCCAGGATGTGCGCCAGCTCCTGGCACGGATGGGTGATGGTCTCCATGTTGATGACCGGCACCGGCGAGTACTTGGCGAAGCTCTTGAGCACCTGGTCCTCGCGGTCCTTGCTCCAGTCCACGAACTTCGGGAAGGCACGCACGCCGATCAGATCGACGTAACGGCCCAGCACCTTGGCCACTTCGGCAATGTGTTCTTCGGTATCGCCGTCCATCACCGTGCCGAGATTGAACTCGATCGGCCATGCATCCTTCCCCGGCTGCAGCACCACCGCGTGGCCGCCCAGCTGGAACGCGCCCAGCTCGAAACTGGTGCGGGTACGCATGGACGGGTTGAAGAACACCAGGGCGATCGACTTGCCCTTCAGGTCATCACCCAGCTTGTTCTGTTTGAACAACGACGCTTGGGTGAGCAGCGCATCCAACTCGGCGCGGCTCCAGTCCTGGGTGTTCAAAAAGTGCTTCAGAGACATCGATCCATCCTTTATTGCGGAGATCCACCGTCGCCGGTGGGCGGATGCGCATGCGCGCGGCTCATTGCGTTTGTAACTTTTGCCGAACCAGAAACGAAAAAACCCAGCCTGGGCTGGGTTTTCCGAACAGACAGCACGAAGCTCCGGTCACCCAGCGAATATGTGGGATTCCGGTCGGCGGGCACGCGACGTCATGCCGGTGGCCATCCGGGCGGTGCTGGTTTCGTGCTGGAAGCTGGTGGCTTTCATCGTCGAGCATACTCGCACGCAGGTCAGGCCGGCGCAAGTGGCGCGCTGCAACATCACGGAACGCTGTTCGCGGCCGGCGGCGCCTGGCCGATATCCGGGGTGATCGACACCCGCAGCTTGAGCCGGTTACCGGGGTCTTCCGGCAGCCGCGAGCGGAACTTGATGCCCTTGTAGACGTAATCCACGTCATAGGCGATGGGCCGGCGGAACTCACGCCCAACCTCGACGATCTTGCATTCCGGGGTCAACAGCGCCGGAGAACTGCCAGCACCCTGCGGAGCAAGCGCCATTTCTTCTTCCTGCGCCTGCCCTTCGTGCTGGCTGAACATGCCACGCACCGAGTCCCAGAAACGGCGGAAACCGCCCTTGTCTTCCTCGCCCTTGACCTGCACCGGCGCCAGCGTGCGGGTCGACACCGGCTCGCAGTGCTCCTCGGTACGGCTTGCGCGCAGGGTCTGGAAGACCGGCTCGACATTGAGCACCTGCGCATAGTCGTAGCGCACGTTTTCCATGATCACCACGCGATTGCGCTGCTCCGGTTCCTGCGCGAACGCGGGCACGGCGGCACCAGCCAACAGGCAGATCATCGACAGCAATGGAGCAGGTTTCATCAAAAGGTTGGGCTTTGAGCTGGGCGCGGGTGACGGGTACTAGTGTAGGCAGCACAGCTGCCCCGGGCCTGAACATTACCCATCCGTACGCGTATTGCCCAGCCCGGGGATGCCCGACCCGGCCCGGACCGCTAGAATTGGCAGGTTCGCTTACCCCCGGATTGCCATGACCCTGCGCCTGCACAACAACCTGACGCGGCAGCTGGAGCCGTTTGCTCCGCTCGACCCCGCCGCCCCCACCATGTATGTGTGCGGCCCCACGGTCTACAACTATGTACATATCGGCAATGCGCGCGGCCCGGTGGTATTCGGGGTGCTGGCCGACCTGCTGCGCCGCCGTTACGGAAAACTGCGCTACGCGCGCAACATCACCGACGTTGACGACAAGATCAACGCCGCGGCCAAGGACCAGGGCGTGCCGATTTCGGCCATCACCGACCGTTTTGCCGCCGCCTACCGCGAGGACATGGCCGCACTCGGCGTGGTCCCGCCGGAGATCGAGCCGGAGGCCACCGCACATATCCCGCAGATCATCGCCATGATCGAGCAGCTGATCAGCACCGATCATGCCTATGCCGCCGAAGGCCATGTGCTGTTCTCGGTCAGCAGCTTCGCCGATTACGGCAAGCTCTCGCGCCGCGACCCGGACGAAATGCTGGCCGGCGCCCGCGTTGAAGTGGCCCCGTACAAGCGTGATGCCGGTGACTTCGTGCTATGGAAGCCCTCCAGCAACGACCTGCCGGGCTGGGAATCACCCTGGGGCCGCGGCCGCCCTGGCTGGCATATCGAGTGCTCGGCGATGGCTGCCGCGCATCTTGGCCCGACCATCGACATCCATGCCGGCGGCGTCGACCTGCAGTTCCCGCACCACGAGAACGAGATCGCGCAGAGCGTCTGCGCGCACGGCGGGCAGACCTTCGCCCGCTTCTGGCTGCACAACGGCATGCTCAACTTCGGCGGCACCAAGATGAGCAAGTCGATCGGCAATATCGAGCGCGTGCACGACCTGGTGCGCCAGCACCCGCCGGAAGCGCTGCGCTATGCGCTGCTGTCGGCCCATTACCGGCAGCCGCTGGAGTGGTCTGATGCGCTGATCGAGCAATCGGTGCGCACCCTGGACCGTTTGTACGGCACCTTGCGTGATCTGGCTGATGTCAGTATTGAGGGCGCGATTCCGACCGCCGTCGAGGCAGCGCTGGACGATGACCTCAACACGCCGCTGGCACTGGCCGAAGTGGCCCGTATCGCCAGCGAAGCGCGCAAAGCCGAGTCCGCCGAAGACAAGCTGAGCCTGAAGCGCGAGTTGCTCGGCGCAGGCCTGGCCCTGGGCCTGCTGCAGCAGGCGCCGGCCGAATGGTTCGGGCGTGGTGCTGAAGCCGGCGACGATGCACGTATCCAGGCCCTGATCGACGAACGCATCGCCGCCAAGCAGGCGCGCGACTTTGCCCGTGCCGATGCCATTCGCGACCAGCTGGCTGCGGAGAACATCGTGCTGGAAGACACGCCGCAGGGTGTGCGCTGGAAGCGCGGGTAAGGCTTGCCCTCACCCCAACCCCTCTCCCGCAGGCGGGAGAGGGGCTTGAGCGAAAGCTGCAATTGCACATATAGCGCCGGCTCGCGGCGCACTGAGCCCCTCTCCCGCGTGCGGGAGAGGGGTTGGGGTGAGGGCAGCAGCGCCCCAGCCCACTCCAAAGCCTCTCGCCGCCAAGGCGACCGGCCAAGCACAGGACCAACAATGATCAACTCCCCCTTCCCGCTCGAACCCAGCCCCGCCGAAGCCCAGGCCGCCATTGCCGAAGAGTTCTCCTTCTTCGGTGACTGGTCCGAGCGCTACCAGTACCTGATCGACCTCGGCCGCAAGCTGCCCACCTTCCCCGAAGAATGGAAGACCGAAGAACACCGCCTGCTCGGCTGCCAGTCCATGGTCTGGATCGTGCCCGAAGGCGATGCCGACAAGCTGGTGTTCCATGCGATCAGCGATTCAGCGATCGTCTCGGGCCTGATCTATCTGGCGCTGCGCGTGTACTCGGGCCGCTCGGCCGCTGAGATTCTCGCCACCGATCCGGACTACGTGTCCGCCATTGGCCTGGCCAAGCACCTGTCGCCGACCCGCAGCAATGGCCTGGCCGCGATGCTCGCTTTCATCCGCGACACCGCCCAAGCCAAGCAGTGAACAACACCGGCTCCATCTCCGAACTGCTGCGCCAGCCCGGCTTCACCCAACTGCTGCTGTACCGCATCGCAGGCATGCTGTCCTACCAGATCGTCGCGGTCACGGTTGGCTGGCATATCTATGAAGTCACCCGCAATCCATTCTCGCTGGGCCTGATCGGCCTGGCGGAAGTGCTGCCCTACTTCTGCGTGGCACCGTTCGCCGGCTACCTGGTCGATCACCTGCCACGCCGCAAGCTGGGCATGACCGCCTGCCTAGGATTGATAGCCACCGCCTTGATGCTGGTCGCAGTCGCCACCGGCTGGCTGCCGGTCAAAGGCGTGTGGCCGATCTATCTGGCGGTGGCATTGACCGGCATGGTCCGCGCCTTCCTGTCGCCGGTCTACAACGCACTGTTCGCACGCGTGCTAAAGCGTGAGCAGTTCGCGCGTGGTGCCGGTTTCGGAACGGTGGTGTTCCAGATGGGCATGGTGATTGGTCCTGCGCTGGGCGGCGTACTGGTCGCCGTCGGCGGCAAGGGCCTGTCCTATGGCGTGGCAGCGACGATGGCAGTGCTGGCGCTGATTGCACTGGCCTCGCTCAAAGTCAGCGAACCCGCACCGCCGCAGACCCGCGCACCGATCTTCGCCAGCATCGCCGAAGGCGCACGCTTCGTCCTGTCCAATCAGATCATGCTTGGTGCGATGGCGCTGGACATGTTCTCGGTGCTGCTTGGCGGCGTGGTCGCGATGCTGCCAGCCTTCATCCAGGACATCCTGCATTACGGCCCTGAAGGCCTGGGCATCCTGCGCGCGGCACCGGCACTGGGCTCGATCGCAGTCGGCCTGTGGCTTGCCCGGCATCCACTGCGACGCAATGCCGGCCGCGTACTGCTGTTTGCAGTGGCAGGTTTCGGCCTGTGCGTGATCGCCTTCGGCCTGTCCAGGAGCTTCTGGTTGTCGGCGGCGATTCTCGTGCTCTACGGCGCCTGCGATGGCGTGTCGGTGGTGGTGCGCTCGACCATCATGCAGTTGGTGACACCGGATGAAATGCGCGGCCGGGTATCGTCGATCAACGGCATTTTCATCAGTTCGTCGAATGAACTTGGTGCGTTCTACGGCGGCAGCATGGCGCGCCTGCTGGGTCTGGTGACGGCAGTGGTGATCGGCGGTTGCGCGGTACTCGGCGTGGCCGCGGTCACCGCATGGAAAGCGCCGCAGCTGCGCAAGCTGGACAACCTGCAGGATCTCTAGCCAGATCAATGCCGGGGCAAGCAACACGCTTGCCCCGGCGCGTCCATCTCAAGCAACAACACCCATCACGGCGCGTAGTCGCTGGCTTGGCGCTTCTCGAACGCCTGCTGCGCACGGATATCGCGCGATGAAGCGCCTACACGCAGACTATAGGTCCCCGCATCAGCCACCCAACGGCCCCGCTCGGTGTCGAACGAGGCCAGATCCTTGCCTTCGATCTCAAACTGCAGCACCTGCGATTGACCTGGCTGCAGTACGCCGGTCTTGCCGAAGGCACGCAGCTCCTGGCTGGGCTTCTCCAGCGCTCCCTTCGGTGCACTTACATAAACCTGCGCCACTTCGCTGCCTGCCACCTTGCCGGTGTTGGTGACTCTCACGCTGGCCCGCACCGGACCGGTGTCGCTGGCGTCGACTTTCAGGTCGCTATAGCCAAACGTGGTGTAGGACAGGCCGAAACCAAATGGATAGGCCACCTCCACCTTGTGCGTATTGAAGTGGCGATAGCCGACCCAGATGCCGTCGCTGTACTCTACTTCGGCAGCACGTGCGGTCTGGCCGAAAATCGAACGTGCATTCGGATCCGGGCCCAGTAGTTCCTTGCCCGGAAAGCCCTTGCTGGCAGGATAATCACCCAACTGCACCGCAAACGTATCGACAAGCTTGCCGGAAGGATTCACCGCGCCAGACAGCACATCGGCAATGGCATTGCCCGCCTCCTGTCCCGGTTGCCAGGCCAACAGGATAGCGTCGGCGAAGCGGCGCCAACTGGCCGTCTCGATCACACCGCCGATGTTGAGCACCACCACCAACTTCTTGCCTTGGGCATGGAAGGCCGTGGCGGTACGCTCCAGCAGCCTGAGCTCGGCCGCGGTCAGGTTGAAATCACCCTCTGCCTTGCGATCAACGAACTCGCCCGAGCCACGACCGATGGTCACCACTGCCACATCCTGACGCCGCGCCAGGTCTTGCAGCTCGTCGTCACTCATCATCCGCTCCGCGATACGCGGCTTGCTCAGGTACCACTCGGTCTTCGGCTGCTTGGCGGTCTCTTCACCGATGTAGCGTGTATAGACCTGCTCCAGCCCGTCCGCATTGCTGAAACCCGCGTTTTCCAATCCACGGACCAGAGTGATGGCATATGCCTCGTTGACGTCACCACTCCCGGTTCCGCCGATGTTCACTTCGTAGCTGCCATGGCCCAACAACGCCACGCTGGCGTTGACAGGCAACGGCAACGCCCCCGCTTCGTTCTTCAGCAGCACCATGCCTTGCGTGGCTGCGCTGCGCGAAATCCGCGCATTGCCGAGCAGGTCGGGTTGATCCGAATGCGGCAACTGCTTGAATGCCCGACTGCGCAATACCAGCTCCAACACACGCTGCACATTGCGATCCAGCACCGCTTCATCCAGCGCACCGCTGCCCACCGCTGCCAGGATCGCCTCACGCTGCTTGCCGGTACCTGGCATCAGCATCTCGTTGCCCGCCTGCATCTGCGCGACCGCATTCGTCCCGCCAAACCAATCGGTCATCACCACACCCTGGTAACCCCATTGCGCGCGCAACACATCAGTCAGCAGCCAGGGGCTCTCCGAGGTATAGGTGCCGTTGAGCTTGTTATAGCTGGACATCACCGTCCATGGCTGGCCTTTGCGCGTGGAGATCTCGAAGCCTTTCAGGTAGATCTCGCGCAATGTGCGCTCATCCACCTTTGCATTGATGGTATTGCGATTCCACTCATGGTTATTGACCGCGAAGTGCTTCACCGATGCGCCCACGCCGCGATCCTGCAATCCTTTCACCAAGGCCGCCGCCGTCTCGCCGCTGACTACCGGGTCTTCGGAGTAGTACTCGAAATTGCGCCCCCCCAAGGGGAAGCGATGGATGTTCTGCGCCGGCGTCAGCATCACGTCGATGCCATAGGCCGCTGCTTCATCACCAATAGCTGCACCTACACTACGCACCAGAGCCGGGTCCCAGGAACTGGCCAGCGCGCTGCCGATCGGGAACGCGGTGGCATGGAAGGTTCTGCCGGGCGCGTCCTTGCGGCTAGGCTCGATACGCACCCCCGCCGGACCATCGGCCAGCACCAACGAAGGAATGCCAAGCCGCGGCACCGCCACGGTCGCACCCGCAGCCCCCGCCACCTTGTCCTCGATCGCCCCCACTACCGGCGCCTGCATATCCTCAGGCAGGCCTGGGAAGTTCATCCCCTGCCCGGTTACCAGCTCGACTTTCTCCTGCAAGGTCAATGCCGCTATCACCTGCGCCAACGGCGCTTTGCCCAATTGCGGAACATCCTTGGCCTGTGCAGTGCCCATCACCAAGGCGGTTGCCGCGATGCTGATCAGCAGCGGCTTGAATCCAGGTTTTTTCTGCATTGTTGTCATTTCACCTGCTCCGGTTCTCACCCGGCCCTTTGTGCCGGGTGCTGAGTTATGGAAGTGACGCGCCAACAAACAGGCAGCGCGCGATCATTCAACTGAAACCACAGGCAACACCTCACCGTCAGCGCCCTCTTTGCGCCGCCTGCCCTGTTGCGGTACGAAGGTCCGTCCAGCGGAACTGGCCGGGCATGGTTCAGAACGAGAACGTCAACTGACTCTGCAGATTCACCGCGTCCGGATGCTGGGTAGTGACCACCGGGTTACGCGTATAGCTCAGCGTATTGACCCAGTAGATGCCGCGGAACGCGCGCAAGGCATACGAAACCGAGCCAGTGGAGCTGAAACGCACCGGATCCATGCCGCCCGCCTCAAGATAGCGACGCGCATCATCACTCACCTCCGTGCGGGTGTAACCGAACGACACCATGTCACCGGGGCGCGTGGCGAACGGCGCCAGGCTATAGAGCGTGAACGCGTAATCGGAACTGAAGATATTGTGCTCGGCCGGCGCATAGTTTCCTTTCAGATTGACGTACCAACCACGGTAGGGAACCGACGCATCCGGCTGGGTGAACTGATGGTCGGCCACCAGGTAGAATCCACGGTTGGTGCCCTTGCGCTCCGGATTGCGGTAGTCGGTGTAAAGCGTGCGGTTGTAGATCGTGCCCTGGCGGATCCATGTCATCCGGGTATTCGCACTGGACGCGACCCGATAGCCGATTTCGTTGACGTAAATGGGCTTGGTGTTCTCCACGCTCCACTTCAGGCCAGTGGGATTGGCCTTGCTGTCAGCAAGGAAACCGTCGGGGCTCTGTGAGCGCGCCACACCAAAGTGGTCATAGAAGCGGCCGCTCTTCGAGTACAGGCGGATATCCATGCCGGGCACGGGCTTGAAGCCCGCCATGCCAACCATGTTGGGAATGATGCTGGTCGGACCGAGTGCGGAGGAAGCGGTGCTGGCCCCCAGGAACAAACCAATGAACTGACCCAGCATTCCGTAGTAGCCGTATTGGATACGTACACGGCCATCAGCGAACTCCTGCTGCACCGACAGCTGGGCCACCGCTGCATCATCATTCAGCCCCGCATCGCGATACACGGTCCGCCAGCTATTGGCTTCAAAAGTCAGTTGGGATCGCTTGCCCCACCAACCCAGCCGCGACAGGTCGTAGGTGGTGATGGTCGACAAGGTGCCGCTGAAACTCGGCCGCTGCCCGTTGTAGGTCTGCGGGCGGGCTTCCTGGCCGCGCAGATCATAGGTTTCTGCTGCGCTGTAGAAGCCCATGAACATCCAACCGTTTTCGTACAGCTTCGGCCGCAGGCCCAACAGGTCAGGTGACAGCGTCTCGCAGGTGGTGATGATGGGTGCTTCCGAACCGCGACTGACGAAGCTGTCGTAGTCGCGACAAGTTGGCGTTGATACCGATGCAGTTGAAGAATCAGCTTGCTGTTCGGTTGAAGACAACGCGTCCAGCTGTTGTGCCGCGGCGGAATCGGCGCCGGGTTGCGCATGGGCCATCGTCGCGCAAAGCCCAAGGAAAACGGCCAACATCATTCTGTTGAAGATGCTGCCGTTCCGGTTACAACAGTACGTGCTCATTACTTCTCTCCCAGATTGATCAAGAGCGGCCTGTGCCACAACGTCGACCGCCCGCGCAGATACAGCAGCTCGGCGAGCACTGAGCGGACGCGTCCGTCCAACCCTGGCGTTCCGGCGTCGGCCTCTCGGCACGCTCCTCATCAGGCGGGACTGGTCATGCCGTCGCAGCAGCAGTCACTGCGATGGCGCGGACCAGTTGAGTGCAATCCCCGTCCGGGATGTTGTTGCGGCGATACGTCTGTTGTCCGTCACGCCGACGCCGCGGCAGTAAACCTACCTGCAAGTAGGTTTGTCAAAAACTGTGATATGGGTACAGTTTTTGGGCCGATAGCGCACGCGGGCTATACCGATACACTGCGCACTCCTCCCGCATCGGGCCGAACGTTGCCAACCTCAACACAGACCTCGCCCATCACCCGCACACGCAGACGCTCTCCCAAGGGCGACAAGCGGCGCCAACAGATTCTGGATGCGGCAATGCGCGTGTTCGCACGCGACGGTTACAGCAATGCCTCCATCGCCGAGGTTGCAAGCAATGTTGGCCTCACCCTACCCGGCCTGCTGCATTACTTTCCCAGCAAGACCGACATGTTGTTGGCGGTTCTGGAAGTTCGCGATCAGCGCAGTCCGCGCCTGCCGGACTATCCGCGGGACTACACGCTTGAAGACGCTGCCGCAGGACCACCGCTTCCGTGGTCGCAGGTGGTGGAACAACTGCGTCTGGTCAATCGGGCCAATGCCGAGATTCCCGGCGTAATCCGGGCTTTTTCGCTGCTCAACGCCGAAAGCCTTGGCAAGGATCACCCTGCGCAGGAATGGTTTCACCAGCGCTCAGGACTCATGCTCCAATACATCGCGCACAGCCTGCGCCATGGCCAGGAAGCCGGGGAAATAAATGCAGCGATTGATCCGGACCAGGTCGCTGCCGAACTGATCGCAATGATGGATGGCTTGCAATTGCTATGGCTGCGCCATCCCGACAAGGTCGAGCTCGGCAGCTGCTTTGAGAACTATCTGCAACGCCTGCAGCAGACCGTACAGCTCAGCTGATCGGCCGAGCTGTACGGTCTTCAGCGCGCCGCTTGCCACTCGGCATACAAGCCCTGCTCACCTTCCGGCAGCAACCGTTGAAGACCCGAACCAGGCGCCTGCGGCCCAGATGCCAGGCGCGCGTAGATTGCTGCCGTTGACAAGCCGAATACCGCTCCATCGTCGTTCGAATAGGCGAACCAGGCCTGCTCGATGCCGCACAGATACATCGCAGCCAGGCACATCGGGCAGGGATGGCCGCTGGCGTAGACCTCGCACCCATCCAGGCGCGGCGACGCCAGCAGCGCGCTGGCCTGACGGATGGCGCGCATCTCCGCATGGTCGGTAGGGTCATGACTCGCGTGGATGCTGTTGGCCGCCTCCGCCAACACCTTGCCATCCTTGACCAGCACCGCGCCGAATGGGCGTCCGCCATTGGCAATATTGGCCCGCGCCAGCGCAACAGCGCGGCGCATGAATTCTTCTTGCGTGGACATGCAGCCCTCCAGAAAAGGAAAACCCCGCCATAGCGGGGTCTTCGTATAGCAAACGCTACGCCAGGATCAGTCGCCCTGCTGCTTCTGCAGGTGCTCCCAACGCTCCTGCGCATCAATCGTGCGCTCGGCGGTGAGACGGGCTTCCAGGCGATCCAGACCGATGTCTTCGCCGGTGTCGACGCAGAAACCATAGTCACCGGCTTCCAGACGCTTCAGCGTGCTGTCGATCTTGCCGATCAGCTTGCGGTAGCGGTCGCGGGTACGCAGTTCCAGCGAATTTTCCGTTTCGCGGGTTGCACGCTCGGCTTCATCGCCGATGTCACGCACTTCCTCGCGCAGGTTCTCGATGGTCTGCTTCGATTCCTCGACCAGGTCCGCACGCCAGTTCAACAGGCGCTGGCGGAAGTACTCCTGCTGCAGCGTGCTCATGTACTCCTCATCTGCGGACGGCTTGTAGCCAGCCGGCAGGATCGGACGGCCAGTGGTCTCGTCGATGTTGTATTCGACAACCTTGTACTTGCTGCGCGGTGCCGGAGCGGTCGAACGCGCGGTGACAGCGACTGCTACCTTGCCGACCGGACGGACAGCAACAGGAGCGGTGGATTTGACGGGAGTTTTGACGTTGGATTTCGAAACAGGCACGGGATTCTTGGATTGCGGGGTCTTGGCCGCTGGAGCCGGCTTGGCAGCGACCGGCGCAGGTGCCGGAGCTGGGGCCGTCTTGGCGACTTCGACCGGGACAGACTTGGCCGCCGCCGGCTTTGCAGCTGGCTTCGGTACGGACTTGACCACGGGTTTGACAGGAGTCTTGAGCGTTTTGGCGGCCACTGGTTCGGCCACCTTCTTGACTACGGGTTTGGCAACGGGCTTGGTGGCCTTGGCAACCGGCGCAGCTGCTTTCTTGGCAACTGGCGCGGCAACCGGCGTGGTCACCTTTTTGACCGCTGCCTTCTTGGCAGGGGCCGCCTTTTTAGCGACTACCGTCTTAACCGCAGCCTTCTTGGCGGCGGGCTTGCTGGCAGGAGCTGCGGGCTTGACCGGCGTTTTCTTTGCAACCGCCTTGGTGGCGGGCGCTTTCTTCGCGGCCGGCTTGGCAGCCTTGGCCACCGGCTTGCTTGCAACCGGCTTGGACGCCGCCTTCTTGACTACAGGTTTGGCGGTTTTCTTGGCGACCTTGACGGCCTTTTTTGCAGGTTTTTTAGCAGCCACGAAACGCTCTTCCTTGTTTCCCCCGGGGCCCGGGAAAGCGGGCCTTTATAGCCTACCCGACCAGCAGCAGCAACCGCGCCGGGCACCGTATGTGAACGGATGCCCGACCCGTGCAGTACAGGTCCGGTGGCGTCACCGGACCGTTTCGCGCAGTTCGGAACGTAACCAGGTGCGCCATCGCCCCTGGCTGGCAGCGGAAAGCACGTAGTGTTTACCGGCGCCATCCCGCATCCTGCGACAAATACTGCTCGCTTGCCAAGTGGCTTATCATTTAACCGTGATCGGCCGACTCCTCATTGCCGTACTGCGCTCCTACAAGCGCTTCATCAGCCCCCTGCTCGGGCCGCGCTGTCGTTTCTATCCCAGCTGCTCGGAATACTCCATGGACGCGATCCGTATACACGGTCCGCTACGGGGGTGTTGGCTTACCCTGCGCCGGCTGGGGCGCTGCCATCCGTTCCACCCGGGCGGACTGGATCCGGTCCCGGAGCGCGCCGATTCCCCCTCTTGCCGCTGCACAGGAAAACACTGACATGTCCTCCACGCTTATCCGCAATGCCCGCATGGTCAACGAAGGCCGTACCTTCGACGGCGACCTGCGCATCGAGAACGACCGTATCGCGCAGATCGGCAGCGGCCTGACTCCGCGCGATGGCGAGCAGGTGGTGGACGCGGGAGGGCGCTGGCTGCTGCCCGGCATGATCGATGACCAGGTCCACTTCCGCGAGCCCGGCCTGACCCACAAGGGCGACATCGCCAGCGAATCGGCTGCCGCGGTGGCCGGCGGCCTGACCAGCTTCATGGACATGCCCAACACCAACCCGCCGACCCTGGATTCGACCATCCTCGAAGCCAAGTACGAGCTGGCCAAGGGCCGCGCCTGGGCCAATTACGGCTTCTACCACGGCGCCAGCAACGACAACCTGGAAGCGATCCGCGTACTCGACCCGAAGAAGGCACCGGGCGTGAAGGTGTTCATGGGGGCCTCCACCGGCAACATGCTGGTCGACAACCCGGAGACCCTGGACGCGATCTTCCGCGAGTGCCCGACCCCGATCATCACGCACTGTGAAGACACGCCGATGATCGATGCCAACATGAAGGCGTTCCAGGAAAAATACGGCGATGCACTGACCCCGGACATGCACCCGGATATCCGCTCGCGCGAGGCCTGCATCAAGTCCACCCGGCTGGCGATGTCGCTGGCCCGCAAGCACGGTACCCGCCTGCACGTGCTGCATATCTCCACCGCTGATGAATTGGCACTGTTCGAAAAGGGCCCGCTGATCCGTGCCGACGGCAGCCGCAAACAGATCACTGCCGAGACCTGCGTGCATTTCCTGCATTTCGCGCGCCCGGACTATGCCACCAAGGGCAACCTGATCAAGTGCAACCCGGCGATCAAGGAAGTGGCCGACCGCGAGGCGATCACCGCCGCGCTGGCCGATGACGTGCTCGACGTACTGGCCACCGACCACGCCCCACACACCTGGGAAGAGAAGCAGAAGCCCTACGCACAGGCACCGTCCGGCCTGCCGCTGGTCCAGTACGCCCTCGTCGCCGCACTGGAGCGCGTGCACGAAGGCAAGTTGAGCCGCGAGCAGGTGGTGCAGAAGTTCGCCCATGCCCCGGCGCAGCTGTTCGACGTGGAAGAACGTGGCTTCCTGCGCGAAGGCTACTTCGCCGATCTGGTCCTGGTCGAGGACGTGCCGTTCACGGTCAAGCGCGAGGACGTGCTGTCCAAGTGTGGCTGGTCGCCGTTCGAGGGCACCACCTTCCGCTCGCGCATCGCCTCCACCTGGGTCAATGGCCAGCAGGTATGGGATGGCAGCAAGCTGGTGGGCGCACCGGCCGGCCAGCGCATGACCTACGACCGTTGATGCGTTCGGTCCTGATGATGGGCGCGCTGCTTGCCGCGCCTCTGCTCACCGCCCTTCCCGCGCAGGCCCAGGATGGCATCGGCAACCTGCTCGACAACCGGGTTGTGTTCCCGGTCAGCGCCTCGCAGGGCGCGATGGTGATCGGCAAGGTACCGGCCGGTAGTACGGTCCGCTATGCCGGCCGTGAACTGCGGGTCAGCAGCTACGGCAGCGTGGTGTTCGGCATCGGTCGCGACGAGAAAGGCCCGCTGCAGGTACAGGTGCAGCGCCCGGATGGCGGCAGCGAGACCATTTCGATTGCGGTGACTGCGCGCGACTGGCCGGTGGAACGGGTCAACGGCGTACCGCCAAAGACGGTGAATCCGCCGCCGGCAATCGCCGAGCGCATTGCCCGTGAGCAGGCGCAGGTAACCGAATCGCGCAAGCGCGACGACAACCGCACCGACTTCACCCAGACCTTCATCTGGCCGGTGCAGGGCCGCATCAGCGGCCGCTTCGGCAATGCCCGCGTCTACAACGGGCAGCCGGGTAGCGGCCATTCGGGCATGGACATCGCCGTGCCCACGGGTACGCCGGTGAAGGCGCCAGCGGCCGGCGTGGTGACATTTGTGGGCCCGGACCTGTACCTGACTGGCGGGACTTTGGTGCTGGACCACGGCTTCGGCATCAGCTCCAACTTCCTGCACCTGTCGCGGATCGACGTGAAGGTCGGCGACAGGATCGAGCAAGGACAGAACATCGCCGCGGTTGGCGCAACCGGTCGAGCGACCGGCCCTCACCTGCACTGGGGCATGAACTGGTTCGACACCCGCATCGACCCGCTGCTGGTGCTGGAACGCGGCAAATAAAGCCGAAGATCTGTAGTGCCGAGCCATGCTCGGCAGAAGCCTGCTAGCAAATCCATCAGCGTTTGTGGGAGCGGCGTCAGCCGCGAAGCTGGCAAACCAACAGCGCAGAGCCCCCTCATCCGCCCTTCGGGCACCTTCTCCCGTAAACGGGAGAAGGGAGCAGCTCCATTGAGTTCCGCGAGGTTTACCCCCGCGCAGCCCACCAACTACGCCACAGCAACCCCGCCGGGCTCGGCCGGTACTCACCGCCGCGAATGCGCGCCTGCTGCCGGCCACGCGCCAGCACGGCATAGATGCGACGTGGGCGTGGGCCGGCAACGCGTGACGGCCAGGCTGCCTGCAGGACCTTGTCCCATTCCATTTCATTGCTGAAGGCCTGCGGCACCGAAGCCGCCTGCTCCTGCAGGCGCAGCGCCAGCATCTGCGTGGTCAGCGCCTCGGCAGCCGCCGGCGACGGCTTGCTGCCGAACACCGCCGCTTCCACCGCCACCGCCGCTGCCGCGTACTGCGCCAACACCTTGCGCGCCTGCGCGGCATCGGCCACGCGATCACGCGCATCGATCAAGCCCGGCAAGGCATCGGCCAGCTGTGCCCACGGCGCGCGCACCGGCTCCAGCAAACGGCCCAGCGGATGGCGCGAGCGCTGCACTTCCCAGCTGCGCAGCTCCTCGCCCCACCAGGCCAGCTTGGCGTCCTGCGGCGTGGTGTCACCGCTGGCGTTCAAGATGTCATCAAATTCCTGCAGCAGCGCGAACCAGGCCACGCTGCGCTCACGATCGGCCTCGTCGACAAAACGCTCCACGAAGGCCCATTCCGGCCAACGCTCACGCCACTTGTCCAGGAAGCTGTCCAGCGCACTGCTCACATCAAACCTCGTTGTTGAATCAGGCCGAAGCCGGTTGGGTAGCTGGCCAGGCGGCTGGCTGCCAAAGTTCCTGCGGTAGCTCACAAATACTGTCGGCCTGCCAGGCCTTCGGGTCATCACCGTGCAGACGGTAACCCCACAACACCGCCACCGACGGCATGCCGGCGGCGCGTGCTGCGATGATGTCGCGCTCGTCGTCGCCAACATAGACGCAGGCACTGGCTGCGGTATTGATCTGTTGCGCGGCAACCTCCAGCGGCAAGGGATGCGGCTTGCGCACGGCCAGGGTGTCACCGCCGATCAGCACCGCGCAGCGCTGCTCCCAGCCCAGTTGCGGCAGGATCAGACGTGCCAGGTACTCGGGTTTGTTGGTGACGATGCCCCAGGTGGTGCCGCTCTGCTCCAGCGCCTGCAGCATCGTTTCTATGCCATCGAACAGCGTCGCGTACTGGCCGATCAGTGACTCGTAGATATCAAGAAACTCCGGCACCAGTGCATGCCGCTCGGCCTCGCCCATATGCGGGAAGGCGACCGCCAGCATCGCCCGCGAGCCCTTGGACACCGCCGGGCGCAGCTGCTCCAGCGTCACCTCGGCCATACCGCGGGCTTGCAGCATGCGATTGGCGGTGACGACGAAGTCCGGTGCGCTGTCCAGCAAGGTGCCGTCCAGATCGAACAGCACGGCTGCCGGAAAGGAATCGGCGCTCATGCCTGTTCCTGCTTGACCGCGTAGGCCAGGTAGTTGATGTCGGTGCGGCTGCTCAGGCGGGCGCGGTTGCGCCACGGCTCGTAGGCCATGCCACTGACGTCCTGCAAGGACAGGTCAGCTGCGCGCAACCATGCGCCCAGTTCGGCCGGCTTGATGAATTCCTGGTAGTGGTGCGTGCCCTTGGGCAGCAACCGGGCGATGTACTCGGCGCCAACAATGGCCACCGCAAACGCCGCCGGGGTGCGGTTGATGGTGGACAGGAACAGCTTGCCACCCGGACGCAGTAGACGATGGCAGGCAGCGATGATGGCGCCCGGGTCCGGTACGTGCTCCAGCATTTCCATGCAGGTCACCACGTCGTAGCTGCCCGGCTGCTCTGCGGCAAGGTCCTCGGCGGCTTGTACCCGGTAGTCGACAGTAACGCCGGATTCCAGACCGTGCAGACGCGCAACCTTGACCAGCTCCGGGGCCAGGTCGATGGCGGTCACCTGCGCACCTTCCTTGGCCAACGCTTCACTGAGCAGACCGCCGCCGCAGCCGATGTCCAGCACCTTGGCACCGCGCAGGCTGGCGCGGTCGGCCACGTATTTCAGGCGCACCGGATTGAGCGCGTGCAACGGCTTCTGCGGGCCGTCGGCGTCCCACCAGCGGGTGGCCAGCGCGGCGAACTTGTCCAGCTCGGCCTGATCGAAATTGGTGGAGGTGGAAGCTGCACTCATATCGGTTTCCTCGTGCGGCCGCGTGGGGCGGCCGGTTGCGCGGTCAGGCGCGGATGGTACGGATGCGGTCGCGCCACTGGCGCGCATTGGCGGTGATCGCGGCAATGTCCATGTCGACCAGCTGGCGCTGGACCAGCTTGGGCTTGCCGGCGATCCACACGTCGCTGACCTGGTGACGACCAGCGGCATACACCAGCTGCGACAGCACATGATGCAGCGGCTGGGTTTCCAGTGCGGACAGGTCCACGCAGGCCAGATCGGCCTGCTTGCCGACTTCGATCGAGCCGATGCGGTCGCCGAAACCCAGCGCGCGTGCGCCGCCCAGCGTCGACGCACGCAGCGTGGTGGCCGCGTCCAGGGCGGTGGCGTCATTGGCCACGGCCTTGGCGAGGATGGCCGCGGTGCGGTTCTCGCTGAACATGTCCAGGTCGTTGTTGCTGGCGCAGCCATCGGTGCCGATCGCCAGATTGACGCCTGCCTTGACCAGCGCGCAGGCCGGGCAGAAGCCCGAGGCCAGTTTCAGGTTCGACTCCGGGCAATGCACCACGCTGACGCCGCGCTCGCCGCACAGGTGGATTTCGGCCTCGGTGAGCTGGGTCATGTGCACCGCGATCAGGCGCTCGTTGACCAGGCCCAGGCGATCCAGTCGGGCCAACGGGCGCTGCCCGTGCAGGGCGATGGAATCGGTGATCTCCTGCGCGGTTTCATGCGTGTGCAGGTGTACGCGGCTGTCGAGCTGATCGGACAGCATTCGCACCCGCTCGAAATTGGCGTCGCTCACCGTATACGGCGCATGCGGCGCGAACGCAGTGCCGATCAGCGCGTCGTCGCGCCAGGTATCGTGCAGCTCGGTGGCGCGGGCAAAGTACTCGTCATCGGTCCTGGCCCAGGCACTGGGGAAGTCGATGATCACCGAGCCGACCAGCGCACGGAAGCCGTGCTTCTTGTAAACAGCGGCCTGCACGTCGGCGAAGAAATAGTTTTCGTTGGCGCAGGTGGTGCCGCCGCGCAGCATCTCGGCGATGGCAAGAGTGGTGCCGTCGGCAACGAACTCCGGCCCGATCACCGCCGCTTCCACCGGCCAGATGTGCTCGCGCAACCAGGTCATCAGCGGCAGATCATCGGCGATGCCGCGCAGCAGCGTCATCGGGTTATGGGTGTGGGCATTGACCAGGCCGGGGATCAGCGCCGCTTCCGGGCGCGATACGACCTGCTTGGCGCTGAAGCGCGCGCGGGCCTCGGCGCGCGGCAGCACCGCGACGATGACGCCGTTGCTGATGGCCACAGCGTGGTCTTCAAGCACCACCGCATGCGGCTCTACCGGCACTACGTAACCGGCTTCGATCAATAGATCGCACTGCTGGGGTTGGATATCACTCACGCCGGTTCACCTCTGGATCTGTTGCTGTATTCATCCAGCCGAGGCCGGATGCGAAAAAGGCTTCGAGCTTCCCGAAGGTCACCCGAAGCCCAATGTTACCTGCGCCGCCTTCCCCGCTTTCGCAGGGATGACGCAATGGCGAAGGCGCTGCGCTTGCGTCACCGGAATGACGAGCCGAGGCAAGTGCCCGAGCCAAAGCAAATGCCGGGGCCAGAGCGATCCCCGCCTGCGCGGGGATGACCGGCCGAAGCAAGTACTGGAGCCAGGGCAAGTGCCGGAGCCAAAGCAAGAGCGATCCCCGCCTGCGCGGGGATGACGTAATGGCAAAGGCGGTTGCGCTTGCGCAACCGCGCCATTACGTCACTTGACGCGGGCGGAGTATTCACCCGAACGGGTGTCAACGCGGATGACTTCATCCTGGTTGACAAACAGCGGGACGCGGACCACGGCGCCGGACTCCAGGGTGGCCGGCTTGCCGCCGCCGCCCGAGGTGTCACCGCGCACGCCCGGATCCGTCTCGACGATCTTCAGTTCGACGAAGTTCGGCGGGGTCACGTCGATCGGCACGCCGTTCCACAGGGTCACCACGCAGGACTCTTCGCCCTTCAGCCACTTCTCGGCGCCGTTCATGCCAGCCTTGTCAGCCTGCACCTGCTCGAAGGATTCCGGGTCCATGAAGTGCCAATACTCGCCGTCGCTGTACATGTAGTTCATGTCGGTATCGACCACATCAGCTGCATCCAGCGTGTCAGTCGACTTCATGGTGACTTCCTGGGTGCGGCCGTCCTTGATCAGGCGGTACTTCACGCGGGTGAAGGACTGGCCCTTGCCCGGCTTGACGTACTCGGTGTCGATGATGACCGCCGGGGCGTTGTTGACCAGGATTTTCATCCCGTTCTTTACGTCGTTCATGCCGTAACTGGCCATGCTGAAACTCCTGAATTGGCAAAACCGCCGCGTGTTGCGGGCGGCCGGATTAGAATGGAACGCCCGCCATCTGGTGGGCCATCTGTTTTTCTGACCGCCAATGATAACCGCAGCCCCCGCCCTCACTCCAGAAAAAGCCATCCTGACCCTGCCCGACGACCGCTGGCAGGCGCACTGGCGCCAAGCCATCCGCGACCCGGCCGAGCTGCTGGCAGTACTGGGCTTGGATGCCGAAGCGGCGGGCGTTTCGGCCGATGCGCTGGCGCAGTTCGCGCTGCGGGTTCCGCGCGGATTCGTAGCGCGGATGCGCCATGGCGACCCGGCCGACCCGCTGCTGCGGCAGGTACTGCCGATCACCGACGAGATGCGGATCGTGCCCGGGTTCAGCTTCGACGCGGTCGGCGACAGCCAGGCCAAGAAGGCCACCGGGGTAATCCAGAAGTACCGCGGCCGCGCCCTGCTGGTGACCACCGGCAGCTGTGCGATCAACTGCCGTTACTGCTTCCGCCGCCACTTCGACTATGCCGGCGAGAACGCCGCCAAGGGTGGCTGGCACGAGGCCGTGGCGGCGATCGCGGCCGACCCGGACATCGACGAGGTCATCCTGTCTGGTGGCGACCCGCTGTCGCTGAACACCTCCAAGCTGGCCGAGCTGACCGAAGCCCTGGCCACCATCCCTCATATCAAGCGCCTGCGCATCCACAGCCGCCTGCCCGTGGTCCTGCCCGAGCGCGTGGACGATGGTCTCGTCCAGTGGCTGAGCAACCTGCCCTGGCCGGTGGCCTTCGTGCTGCATGCGAACCACGCCAATGAGTTCGATGCCCAGGTGGACGCCGCTTTGGCGCGCATCCGCGCTACCGGCGCGCAACTGCTCAACCAGGCGGTGTTGCTACGCGGCGTCAACGACGAGCTGGACGCACTGGCGGCATTGAGCGAGCGCAGCTTTGCCGCCGGGGTGATGCCGTACTACCTGTACCAGCTGGACAAGGTGCAGGGCGCAGCCCACTTTGAGGTCAGTGACGAGCAGGCGCTGGCCCTGCACACCGCGCTGATGGCCCGGCTGTCCGGTTATCTGGTGCCAAAACTCGTACGCGAGATTGCCGGCGACACCAGCAAGCGGCCGCTCTGAGACAGAGCGGCCGGGTTTCCGCGGGCCAACCAACCAGGCGGCCAGGTCAGCGCACCGCCGCCATCGCACCGCGTTCCAGCAGGCTCACCAGGCCAGCCGCCTCCAGCGGCCGTCCTAGCCAGTAACCCTGGACCAGATCGCAGCCACGCTGGCTGAGCAGCTCGAACTGCGCCTCCTGCTCCACCCCCTCGGCCACAACGGTAATGCCCAGCGCATGGGCCATGGCGATGATGGCCGTGGTCAGCGCCAGATCATCAGGATCGCGCTCCATGTCGGCAACAAAGCTGCGGTCAATCTTGACCCCGTCCACCGGCACCTGGCGCAGATGGCTGAGCCCGGAGAAGCCAGTACCGAAGTCGTCCAGCCACACCTTCACCCCGGCACGGTGCAACTTCTCCAGCAACGAGACAGCCAACATCTCATCGCCGATGACCGCAGTCTCGGTCAGCTCCAGATGCAGACGTGACGCAGCCAGCCCGGAACCGAGCAGACTGCTTTCCACCTCCTGCAGCAGGTCACCGTTACGCAGCTGTTTGGGCGAGACGTTGACCGAAATAAACAACTCCTCGCCTATCGAATTGCGCGGCCACTGCTGGGCCTGCTCGCAGGCCGCTCGCAGCACCTTGGGGCCAATCATCTGGATCAGACCACTCTGCTCGGCCACATCAATGAATACCGACGGCGGGATCGCCCCCAGCGCCGGGTGATCCCAGCGCAGCAGCACTTCCACGCCACACAGCATGCGGTCACGGGTACGGAAAATAGGCTGATAAACCAGGCGCAACTCGTTGCGCTCCCAGGCACCACGCAGTTCCTGCTCCAGATGCAGACGCCGCTCCACCGCGTGGTCCATTGCCAGGCTGTAGTAGCGGAAACAGTTCTTGCCGGCCAATTTGGCCTGGTACATCGCAATATCGCCGTTCTTCAGCAAGGCGGTAGCGTCCCCTGCGTCCTCCGGGAACAGGGTGATACCAATCGAGCTGCCAAGGAAGATCTCGCGCTGCTGCACCTGCAGCGGCTTGCCCAGATCGATCACCAGGCGCTCTGCCAGCTGCTTGGCGATCTCGGCAGCACTGCTTTGGCCCTGGCTGATCAGGATCACGAACTCGTCACCGCCAAACCGGGCCAGCAGGGCGTCATCGCCGCCAATCTGCTCAACGGCATTGGAAATGTGCTGTGCAAACTGCAGCAAGGCATCGTCACCGGCCTCGTGCCCCAGTGTGTCATTGACCCGTTTGAACTCGTCAATATCGATGAACAACAGCGCCAAACCGCGCCCGGCCGCCTGCGCACGCAGCAACCGGTGGTCCAGTGCTTCGCGGAAAGCGAGCCGGTTGGTCAAGCCGGTGAGCGCATCGGTATAGGCCATCTGGCGGACGTCGCGGTCGTGCCGGGCGATGCTCTGGCTCATCCGATCGAAGGTACGCAGCAACTCACCGACCTCGTCGCCGCGCTTGGTCGACTGCGCCTCGATCAGGTAATCGCCGCGCTCAATACGTCGCGCCGCCGCGCCCAGCCAGCGGATCGGCCGCACCAGCGTGTACTGCACGTAGAACGCCATTACGCAGACAAAACCCGCCAACAACAGCATCAGGCCCAAGGCCCACCCCAGCTCCCGCCGCTGGGTCTCGCGCATGCGCTGCTCCAGCGCCTGCATGGACTTGGCCTCCTGTGCCCGCACCGGCGCCAGATTCATACCTACGCGCAGGCCGCCCAGTGGCTCGCCACCGATCGCCAGCGGCACATCCACTTCAAGGATCGACGGCGACTCCTGCACCAGCGGCTTGAGCGAACGCACCGCAGCCTTGGCCAGCGGATCATTCATCGGCTGACCATAACCGGACACGTCGAAGGAACCGTCGTGAATCAGCCGTCCGTCCGGGTCGTATACCAACACGTAGCTGACAGATTTCTGTCGCGCCGTATTGCGCACCGCTGCACCGATAGCAGCCAGATCGGAGTAGTACAGCGGATTTATCAGCGTATCGGCCAAGGCATTGGCCAAGGCCGTGCCGCGCTCGCGCACGCCTTGATCGAACACCTGACTGAGCACTTCGCCACTATTGCGCAAGGCCTCGCGCTGGGCGGCAGCCTGACGCACCAGCATCAGCCCGACGATAGCCACCACCACCAGCAGCACCACGGCGCTGGCGGCCAGGAAGCGGGCCTGCAATCCAAACCGTGGCTTGCTCATTCCACCTCCATCCGGATCCGGGCCAATCCGCGGCGCAGACGCTCCAGCGCGCGCAGGTTGTCCGGGTCTACGGGGTGAAAGCCTGTAGTGCCAAAAAACTTGGCCAGCGCCGGCCCGGCCGCGGGGTCACTGCTGGCTTGCAACAACACTTGCTGCAGGCGGTCACGCACCGCCGGATCCAGGTCGGCGCGCACCATTTCCACCGCACGCGGGATCGGCTCACTGCGGTACAGCACCCGCATGTCCTGGCGGAAGGCTGGCGGCATGGCCTGGTTGTCGCTCCAGTCGATGCTGCTGATCACCCCGGCATCCACCACGCGCTTGTGCACATAGGTGGAGATGTTCAATTCCGAACGTACGAATACATAACCCACCGAGTCCTCGACCGGGGTGTCGCGCGGATCCAGCAGGATTTCAGGCTGCAGGTTGTGCTCGAGCAATTCCATTGCCGGCACCAGATAGGCACTGGTAGACAACACGCTCTGCATCGCCAAGGTGCGCCCACGCAGCTCCTCCAGCGTGGTAATCGGGCTGTCACGGCGCACGAAGAACACACTGTGATACGTGCCCACGCCATTGCGCTCGGTCAACAACAGGGGCTTGGCGCCCGCCCGCTGACCCAGCGCCATCGCCGTGCCGGAGGTCTCGGTAACCCAATCCACCCGGCCGCGCCGCAGATAGCTGCCCATCTGCTGTGCGTCCTTGGCCATCAGGATGCGCCCTTCGACGATACCTACGTCGCGCATGCGCGGCACCACATAGTCCAGCAGTGGCTTGAGCTGGTCGTAATGCAACTTCGGATCATCGCTGATCCGCCCCAAGACCAATACCGAACGATCAACCGCCCCCACCGCTACGGGCTGCAATGCAGCCAGTGTCAGTGCGGCTCCCCAAAGCCATCGCAAGACACCCAAAACGACACCCCCTAATCCATCCCCACAGATTACCGGATTTGGCAAAGCGTAATATTTAGCTCAACCCTTGCCCTCTGAGACCAAGCGGGCCATGCGCTGGGCATCGGACAGAATGCCACGCATCAGCCGCACCTCCTGCTCGGACAGCTCAGCCTTCATGAATAGACGACGCAGCTTGCGCATGGCCGATTCCGGGGCGCGGCCCTTGTGGAAGTCGATCTGGTCCAAGGTGTCGCCCAACTGACCGAACATCCCCTCCAACTGGGCATGGCTGGCTGGCGCCTCGTCCTGACCAGACTCAACCGCTACCGGCGCTGCCGCGGCTGGCCGTGATTCCAGCACCGCCATGCGCACCTCGTAGGCCAGAACCTGCACCGCAGCGGCCAGATTCAGCGAGCTGAATTCAGGATCGGACGGAATATGCACAGCGGCGTGGCAGAGCTGCAGCTCTTCATTGGTCAAACCGGTGCGCTCGCGACCAAACACAAAGGCCACTTCGGCCGGCTCGCCGGCCTTGGCCACGGCGCGCTGGCCGGCTATTTCCGGCAGCAGCTCTTCCAACTGCACCCGCCGAGCGCGTGCAGTACAGCCCAGTACCAGGCGGCAATCGGCCACGGCTTCGGCAAGGGTGGCGAATACCGGCGCATCGCCGAGCACGTCCTCGGCACCGGCCGAGCGCCGGAAGGCGTCCTCGTCCAAGGGCTTTTCCGGGGCCACAAGGACCAGCCGCGCCAGCCCCATGGTCTTCATCGCACGGGCCGCCGCGCCGATGTTGCCGGGGTGCTGGGTGCCAACAAGAACGAAACGAATATGAGCGGAAACAGACATGGCGTTAAAAAATCAGGAGCGAGACAGCTGTAGATGGTAAACTGCGCGGCCGGCCTTTGCGCCGGGCCCGCTCTTTTCCCCCGCCAATCCGATCTCTGCCCTCACGGGAGCCTTTAGCCATGCAGAAACCCGCCGTAACCGTCATGGTCAAGGCCGCTCGCCTCGCCGGCAACGTCCTGCTCCGCAACATCAACAAGCTTGAAGCCCTGAACGTGGTACAGAAGGGTCGGATGGATTACGCCAGCGAAGTCGATGCCGACGCTGAGAAAGTAATCGTCAAGGAACTCAAGCGCGCTTACCCGGAGTACGGCATCTATGCCGAAGAAGGCGGCCTGCAGGGCGTCAACCGCATGATGTGGGTGATTGACCCGCTGGACGGCACCAGCAATTACCTGCGCGGCTTCCCGCACTACTGTGTCTCCATCGCCCTGGTTGAAAACGGCGAGCCGACCGACGCGGTGATCTTCGACCCGCTGCGCAACGAACTGTTCACCGCCTCCAAGGGCAATGGCGCCGTGCTCAACGACCGCCGCCTGCGCGTGTCCGACCGCAAGGACCTGGAAGGCACGATGATCCACACCGGCTTCGCTCCGCGCGAACGCAGCCGTGCCAGCGCCCAGCTCAAGACCGTCGACACCCTGCTGGTGCAGGCTGAAGACGTACGCCGTACCGGCTCCGCCGCGCTGGACCTGGCCTACGTGGCCTGCGGCCGCGCCGACGCGTACTTCGAAGCCGGCGTGAAGGCATGGGACATCGCTGCCGGCGTGCTGCTGGTTCGCGAAGCCGGCGGCAAGGTCTGCAACTACCGCGGCGCCCCGTTGGACCGCATGGATTCGCGCGGCCCGGAGACCCAGCAGGTGGTGGCTGGCAACATCAAGGTGTGCGAAGCCCTGCAGAAGGTTCTCGTCAACACCGGCTACGCCGCCGAGTTCGATCCGAAGTTCTGATCCAACTGCCCAAAGCAGTGAATCATCCGAAAACCGATGCCAGAGCTCTGGCATCGGTTTTTTTGTGGGCAAAGCTTTGGGCACCGATTTTTTGTGGGAGCGGCGTAAGCCGCGAAGTAGGAAATTCATCAGATGACACAGGCTGCCAGCACCCCAGCAATGCCAGCCTCGCGGCATACGCCCCTCCCACAACGCAGGCCAGTTCAGCCAACGACCACCGCGGGAACCACCGCCCCGGCCACCGCCTGCCGCCCCCAGCCGTAACGGGCGGCCAAGCAGATCTCCAGCAGCACCAGCGCCATCACAATCAGCAGCGGCAACAGCAATCCAAAATAGATACCCGGCATCATCGAGCCGATCTGTGCTTTCAACAGGCGAATCACACCCTTGGTATGCAGCAACTCGCTCATGCGCATGCCCAGCGCCTCGCGGAACACGGCTTTATCAAGTCCGCTGCGGCCACCAACCTCCTTCACCAGGCTGTCCTCCACCCATTGCAGCATCACTTCACTGCGCAGGTGTTCGATGCCCTTGCGCGCCCAGCGCTGCGGCATGCTTTCACCACTGAGCATGCTGATGTCGGCCAGCCGATGTTCACCCAGGTAGGACTCCACTGCCATGCGCGCTGCATCGTGCGCGGACACATCATCGCGCAGCATTGCCTCCAGTTCCGGTGTATCCAACGATCGCTCGAACTCGACCAGCCAATGCGCGGTCGCCGCCTGCAGATGCGGCTGGAAGTGATCGATCTGCTTGTACAGCGCACGCTGCCCACCAGCAACCAGCCCAACCTGCAACCCGATGAAGGCAAACAGCAACGGCAGCACAACTACATAGCTGGCGATCAACCAGTGATGCCAGCGTCGTCGTCGGGCAAGGCCACCTCTGCGCGCCAGAGCGATCCACACCGCCACACCCAAGGCCAGCCCCAGAACCGCTCCGAGCAACGAGCCGCCGATCAAATCCAGCACGCTCAGCCCATTCCAGAATTCCATTGCCCAATATTGCGCGTCCTGCACCATATGCTCCCCATTCGTCTGCAGTACTTGGAGGGTAGACACAAACACCTGGAGCGAGAATACAAGTGTCTGAATTCTACGGACAGCAGAACGCAAAACTGCTACCTGCATGCACAGTCAGCAACGAGGGCACAGTTACTGTCGTGGCCGCAAACAGACAACGCCCCTTGCGGGGCGTTGTCTTCACTGTCGCGAACGCAAAGGGAAGTCCTGACAGCTGCTGCACGCGCTGCGTGCAGCAACGTCAATCATCCAGCTCAAGCCACCGTCGAGGAACGCAGCGCGGCGATGCGCTCGTCCAGCGGCGGATGACTCAGGAACAGCTTCTTGGCCGCCGAACCGGCGATGCCAAACGCAGCGATCTGGGTCGGCAACGTACTCTGGCCATGGTTGAGCTTCAGACGCTCAAGCGCAGCGATCATCTTCTGCCGGCCAGCCAGCGAGGCACCACCCTGGTCGGCACGGAACTCACGATGACGCGAGAACCACATCGCGATCATGGTTGCGAACAGGCCGAACACCATCTCCAGCACAAACACGATGATGTAGTACGCAAAGCCACGGCCACCGCCTTCGCGGTTGCCCGACAGTGCGCTGTCGATGATGCCGCCCACCACACGCGCCAGCACGATCACGAAGGTGTTCAAAACACCTTGCAACAGCGCCATGGTGATCATGTCGCCGTTGGCAACGTGGGCGATTTCATGGCCCAGCACTGCTTCAGCTTCGTCCTCACTCATGTTGTGCAGCAGACCGGTGGATACCGCCACCAACGCGTTGTTGCGGTTGGCGCCGGTCGCAAAAGCGTTGATTTCCGGAGCGTCGTACACCGCCACTTCCGGCATGCCGATACCGGCCGCCTTGGCCTGGCGGGCCACGGTGTCCAGCAGCCAGCGTTCGGTCTGGTTGCGCGGCTCGGTGATGACGACCGCGCCGGTGCCGCGCTTGGCCATGAACTTGGACAGCAGCAGCGAGATGATCGAGCCACCGAAGCCAAAGATGGCCGCCATGACCAGCAAGCCGCTCATCTGCGAGGAGTTCACGCCCAAAATGGACATGACGACGCTGGCCAGCATCAGCACAGCAACGTTGGTCAGAAGAAACAGCCCGATACGGGTAAACATGGGAAACAGATCCATAAGGATTGGAGATACAGCCAATTTGCGGCGCATACAGCTTGAATTCAAGCATTAATCTGACCGACGATTCAGTTTCGATGCCAGCTATTCCTTACCGCGGCCGCTTTGCGCCCTCCCCGACCGGCCCCTTGCACCTGGGCTCCACGCTGGCCGCCTTCGGCAGCTGGCTGCTGGCCCGCCATGCCGGTGGCCAATGGCTGGTGCGCGTGGAAGACGTAGACCCCCCTCGTGAGGCCCCCGGTGCGGTCGATTCACAGCTGGCCACGCTCAGCGCGTTCGGACTGACGTCGGACTTTCCGGTGCAATACCAGAGCCAGCGCAACGCCCTCTACCAGGCAGCCATCGAACAACTGCTGGATCACGGCAAGGCCTTTACCTGCCACTGCAGCCGCGCCGACCTGGCCAGCCAGGGTGGCATCCATCGCCGCTGTGTCGCCAGCCAGCAGCGCCCGCAACCGGCAATCCGTCTACGCGTGGCCGACGGCAGCCACGTCAGCTTCGAAGACGCCCTGCAAGGCCGGCAGCAACAGGACGTGGACCGCGAAGTCGGCGATGTGGTCCTCCTGCGAGCCGATGGTTATTGGGCCTATCAGCTGGCCGTGGTGGTGGACGACGCCGAGCAGGGCATCACCCACGTGGTGCGTGGCGCCGACCTGATCGACTCCACCGCCCGGCAGATCCTGCTGCAGCAGGCGCTGGCCCTACCCACCCCGCACTACCTGCATCTGCCGTTGCTGCTGGACAGTGCCGGCCAGAAGCTGTCCAAGTCACAGGCCGCCATCCCGGTGGACAGCACCCAACCTGTACCAGTGCTGCGCTGGCTATGGGCGGCATTGGGCCAGCAGCCGACCGCACTGGATGCTGCAGCCAGCGTTGCCGAGGCGCTGCAACATGCTGCAGCCGCCTTTGAACCAGCCCGGCTGCAAAAAACCTCACTTCGTGCCCCGTTACAGCCCCCGGGCTGAGCGCAGTTTCATTAGAATCGTTGGCTCCCCTGCACATCTGCCCTGGAGTTGAGCCCATGACATCGCGCGTCGCACTGGTCACCGGTGGTACCGGCGGCATTGGTACCGCCATCTGCCAACGCCTCGCCGATCAAGGGCACCGCGTCGCTACCAACTTCCGCAACGCCGAAAAGGCGCAGCAGTGGCAGCAGACCATGCGCAGCAAGGGTTACGACATAGCGTTATTCGAAGGCGACGTGGCGCACCCGGACAGCGGCCGCACCCTGATCCAGGCAGTCGAGGCCGGGCTGGGGCCGGTGGAGATCCTGGTCAACAACGCCGGCATCACCCGCGACACCACTTTCCACCGGATGAGCCCGGAGCAGTGGCATGAGGTGATCAATACCAACCTCAACTCGGTGTTCAACGTGACCCGCCCGGTGATCGAAGGCATGCGCAAGCGCGGCTGGGGCCGAGTCATCCAGATCAGCTCGATCAACGGCTTGAAGGGCCAGTACGGCCAGGCCAATTACGCCGCCGCCAAGGCCGGCATGCATGGCTTCACCATCTCCTTGGCGCGCGAGAACGCCGGCTTCGGCATTACCGTCAACACCATCTCGCCGGGCTATGTGGCCACCGATATGGTGATGGCTGTACCCGAGGAAGTACGGGCAAAGATCATTGCCGACATTCCCACCGGGCGCCTGGGCAAGCCGGAGGAGATCGCCTACGCGGTTGCCTTCCTGGTTGCCGAGGAAGCCAGCTGGATCACCGGCTCCAATCTGGACATCAACGGCGGCCACCACATGGGCTGGTAACAGCCATCTGCTGACAGCCCGTGCCATGTTGCACAACATGGCAATTCATGTTGCGCAACAAACCCAGCCTTCTCCGACGCTTGCAACCTGTACTTTTGGCGGTTGCAAGCCCTGCTGCACTGCGCCATGCTGCGCACCTACCGTGACGAGTGACTGCTTAATGGCTGCGACCCGCATCATCAAGAAGTATCCGAATCGCCGGCTCTACGACACCGAGATTTCCAGCTACATCACCATTGAAGACGTCCGTCAGTTGATCCTCGACGGCGAGGACTTCGAGGTCCGCGACGCCAAGAGTGGCGACGACCTGACCCGTTCGGTGCTGTTGCAGATCATCGCGGACAAGGAGCAGGACGGCGAGCCGATGCTGTCCACCCAGTTGTTGAGCCAGTTGATCCGTTTCTACGGTGACTCGTTGCAGGGCTTCATGGGCAATTACCTGGAGCGCAGCATGCAGGTATTCCTGGACCAGCAGCAGCAGTTCCGCCAGCAGATGGGCAACCTGCTCGGGCAGACGCCGTGGGCGATGATGAACCAGCTCACCGAACGCAACCTGGAGCTGTGGCAGGAATTCCAGCGCAATATGGGCACCGGTTTTGGCGGCCCGCGCCCGCCGGCAGGCACCAGCAAGCCGACCGATCCGCCGCCGACCAGCAGCACCGGTGGCAAGACCCGCAGCAGCCGCTGAGGGCAATGAAAAGGCCGACGCTAGCGTCGGCCTTTTGCTTTATGAAACCTTGTTTTTTTGTAGCCGCGGCGTAACCCGCGAAGCTCCTGCTGCACCAGACCTCAGCGGCTTCGCGGCTTACGCCGCTCCTACAAAAGCTACAGCAACCAAGGCACTCAGCGCTTGCAGGCGCTGCAGATCCGCTCGACCTTGTAGCCTTGCGCGCGCAGCTTCTCGACCACGCCATCGCTGCCCAGCAGATGCAATGCGCCCACAACCACCAAGGTATTGCCGCGCCCGGGTTGCAGCCACTGCTGCAGACTGGGCAGCCAGGCATTGTTGCGATCCACATTGATCCGCTGATACAGCCCCGGGTACTCGCGCTTCATCTGCGCGGCCATGTCCCGCCACAACATAACGTCATCGCCACGGCGCCAGGCATCGTGCAGCTGGCGGCTCTGCTCGTCGCCCTTGTCGACCTGCTCCAAGGCTTCGCGCAACAACTGACGCTGCTCCTCGATGCTCATGCTGTCGAGCATGGTGATCTGCGAAGCGGCGCTTTCAAGGCCGGATGCCGGCTTGTTGGCCCGTGCGGCGCGCTCCATCAGATGCCGATCCAGTCCCGACTTCGGATCCAATCCCTGCTGGGTCATCTGCGCGATGCTGACAGTCAAGCCCACAAACCAGGGCTTGAGCCCGGCCAAGCGATCGACCGGCATGTTGTTGGCTGCGCCCCATCGTTCCAACCGCTGCCAGGTGACCGGATCAAGATCATCCTTGAGCTGACGACCATCACGACGCATCGCCGCCTGCATCATCTGCGTCGCCAGCTGCGGGGAGTTCATCTCCTCCGGAGAGAGCTCGAACAACAAGCGCTGCGCACCGGTAAATGCGCGATCCACATCACTGGACAACGGATAGTCATCGGCCTTGAGCAGATGGAAGGAACCCAGCAGATACAGTTCACTACCTTGTGCGCCACTTACCTTCCACAGCAATGGTACCGGCGGTTGCTTCGCAGTCGGCTTGGGCGCCGCTGCACTTGCCAGCAGCGGCGTGGCAATCAGCAGACTGGTTGCCAGCAACATGCCTGCGCGCTTGATCCACTTCATGCGGCAGGCTCCTGCTTGGGCTTGGCATAGGCTTTTTCACCAGCCATCACTTCCATGTCCAAACGGTTCTCCGGCGGCGGCAACGGGCAAGTCGCAAACGGGGTGAATGCACAAGGCGGGTTGTAGGCGCGATTGAAATCGATCACCACCTGGCTTTTTGCATCCGGCACATCCACGTCGATGTAGCGGCCAGCCGCGTAACTGCCGCGACCGCTGGTACGGTCGGCGAAGATCACCTGCAATGGGCGGCCCACATCGCCCAGTGCTTCCAGTCGCCAGGTACGTCCATCGCGCTCGAATTCGATCGCACCAGCATTGGCCAGTTCGGTGGTCAGCCCGGTGATATCGACAATGGGGATGGTCTTGTTGACGTCATGCGGCACGAACCGCGCGGTGATGCGCCAGCTTGGGTCTGCCGGCCAGTAGTCAAGGTGGGTGAAGTGGACCCGAGCCGGTGCGTCTGCATGCTTAACCCGCAAGCCAAAGCGCTCGCCCCGCTCGATCAGGCTCAAGGTGCCCTTGTCATCGTCAAAATGGATCAACGTCGGCGTTTCAGCATGGTCGCCATGCAGCGGAATACGCCCCTTCACTACCTGTCCATCAAGCTTGACCGACACACCAGGCTCAGGCGCAAAGAACCATGCGTTGCCTACGCGTGTGACCAGACCCATACGCGGCGGCCCTACCGCCAGGCGGATGCCACTGGTACTGCCGCTGCCGATGTAATGCGCTTTCAGATCCAGCCAATGCAGGCCGACCAAGCTGGTCCAGCCATCAGGGGCCAGCAATTCGGTCAACCGCTGCTCGCGCCACAGCTCATTGTCATGCGCAAACGCCAGATCGACCTTCGCCGTCGGTGCTGCATTCTTGGCATCATCGCCGCAGCCGCCGAGCAGCATCGCGGCGATCAAGGCCACGCTCCCCAATACGTGTTTCATCAACGCCCCCGCAGGAACCAGCGATCAATTTCAGCCAAGGAAAAGCGCGCCCAGGTCGGGCGGCCATGGTTGCATTGCCCGGAGCGCTCGGTGATTTCCATATCGCGCAGCAAGGCGTTCATTTCAGGAATCGTCAGGCGGCGGTTGGCGCGCACCGCGCCGTGGCAGGCCATCGTCGACAACAGTTCGTCGCGCGCGGTTGCGATGCGTCGGCTCTGGCCGTGCTCGCGCAGATCACCTAGCACATCACGCAGCAGCCCCTCCGGCTCGGCATTGGCAAGCAGCGCGGGAATGCTGCGCACATGCAGCGAGCCAGGACCGGAACGGGTGACCTCGAAACCCAGCGCGGCCAAGGTAGCGGCCTCACGCTCGGCGGTATCGGCATCGCGCTCGCCCACCGCCAGGGTCATCGGCACCAGCAACGGCTGCGCGTGCAAACCAATGCCGTCGTGCGCGTTCTTCAGGCGCTCGTAGCCGATGCGTTCGTGGGCGGCATGCATGTCGACCACGATCAGGCCTTCGGCGTTCTCGGCCAGGATGTAGATGCCGTGCAACTGCGCGATGGCATACCCCAATGGCGGCACACCGGCATCATTGGAGGTCGGCGGCAATGAGGGGCCGCTATCTGCCTGGCGCAAAACCTCAGCGCCGCCCTCGACCGGCGAATACAGGGCGGCATACGCCGATGGTGCGTCAGCGACCTGCAGGCCAAGCGGTGATTGCCGCGCCTGCCAATTGCCGCTGCCACCGCCGCCGCCCGCACTGCCACCTGGGCGCGACAGCAGATAGCCGCCTGCGCCAGCGTAGTTTGACACTGCCTGCGTCTGTGGATCGGCCGGATGCGCCTGCCCTGCGGCGGGCTCCATGCCGGCGCGGGTTTCCGCCAGCGCATCTTTCAGCGTGCGATAGACAAAATCGTGGATCAGGCGCGAATCACGGAAGCGCACCTCGTGTTTGGCCGGATGCACGTTGACATCGACCCGGGTCGGGTCCAGCTCCAGGAACAAGACATAAGCCGGTTGCCGGCCGTGGTACAGCACATCGCCGTAGGCCATCTTCACAGCATGGCTGACGCTGCGGTCACGCACCGAGCGGCCGTTGACGTAGAGGTACTGCTGGTCCGCGCTGGCGCGCGAGTACTGCGGCTGTGCGATCCAACCATGCAGGCGAAGGCCGGCTGCACTGTGATCCACGCGCAGCGCCTGACGTGCGAAGTCCTCGCCCAGGGTTTCGCCCAGACGCGCATCCGAGTACAGGTCACCGGGCTTGTAGCGGCGCGAAGGCTTGCCATTGTGCGAGACACGCAACTCCACGTCCGGACGGGCCAACGCCAGCGAGCGCAGCCATTCCTCGATATGGCCGAGCTCGGTGCGCTCGGCACGCAGGAACTTGCGCCGCGCCGGTACGTTGTAGAACAGCTCACGCACTTCCACGGTGGTGCCTGGCGCGTGCGCACGTGGCGTAACCTCGCCGAGCTTGCCGCCTTCGATCTGCAGCGCGGAGCCGTGCTCGTCATCGGCACGCCGCGAGGCCAGGGTGAAGCGGCTGACCGAAGCGATCGATGGCAGGGCTTCGCCACGAAAACCCAGCGTGGCCACCGATTCCAGATCATCCAGGCTGGCGATCTTGCTGGTGGCGTGACGCGACACCGCCAGCGGCAGCTGCTCGGCCGCGATACCACCACCGTTGTCGCGGATGCGGATCAGGCGCACACCGCCCTCTTCCAGATCGATATCAACACGGGTGGCACCGGCATCGAGCGCGTTTTCGACCAGTTCCTTGACCACCGAGGCGGGCCGCTCAACCACTTCGCCTGCGGCGATCTGGTTGATCAGGATTTCCGGCAGCGGGCGGATCGCATTCATGCCACACCGCCGGTCAATAGCGGGGCTTTGGCGCGATATGGGGACGAGGTTTGGCGGGGGATCAGGCTGACGTCATGCATGCCGACGATGATAGCCGAGCATGGGCCGAACACCGCGACCAAGGCGCCAATCCCTTCTCCCTTCGGGAGAAGGTGCCCCGAAGGGGCGGATGAGGGTAAGCCTGCTGACAATGCGAGATTTCAGCAGAAAAGCCGGACAAGGACTGGTAGTTCATCGATCCTTGCTTCGCCCCACCCTCACCCCTACCCCTCTCCCGCAGGGAGAGGGGCTTCAAACAAGCGCAGTCTTACTTGCTACCACCAGCAACGGTACCAGCCGCAGCATCCATCTCAGCCTGGGCACGGGCGGCAAACAGGGTGCCCGGCGGCGGCTGACGGCTGAAGAAGGTGTGCACGCCATCCAGCACGGCACCGGCAATACGACGCTGATAAGCCGGATCGATCAGGCGGCGCTCTTCATCCGGGTTGGAGATGAACGCGGTTTCGACCAGCATCGCCGGCATGTCGGAGGTGCGCAGCACCGCAAAATTGGCCCGCTCAAGGTTGGGCTTGTGGTTGTTGCCGATGCGCTTGAGGCCACCGAGCACGTGCCCGGCCGCATCTTCGGAAGCCTTCATGTTGCCGCTTTGGGCCAGATCCAGCAGCACGTTGGCCAAGGTGCCTTCGGTACGGCTTAAGCTGACGCCACCAATCAGATCGGCGGCGTTTTCTTTGTCCGCCAGCCAACGCGCACGCTGTGAAGAGGCACCCTTGGTCGACAGAACGTAAACCGAAGAACCCGTCGCCGAACGGTTTTCGGCCGCATCGGCGTGGATCGAGATGAAGATGTCAGCCTTGGCCGCACGCGCACGCTGGGCGCGCATCGGCAGCGGGATGAATACGTCGGTGTCACGGGTCAGGTAGGCGCGCAGGCCCGGCGTGGCATTGACCTGGCGGGCCAGCTCACGTGCAACGGCCAGCGTCACGTCCTTCTCGCGCTTGCCGGTAGGTCCAACAGCACCCGGATCCTGGCCACCGTGGCCCGGATCAATGGCGACCACCAGATTGCGCATGCCCGGCGCCATTCGAATTCGTGACGCGTCACTTGGCATGGCCGGACGCGGCGCAGGCGTTTCCGCCGTTGCGACCGGCGCTGCGATAGCCGGCTCAGCCGGACGCGTGATCGGGGTCGGCACACCAGTGGCGATCGTCGTGCGAACCGGAGTGCTCTGGCCGCTGAGGATTGCTGCTGCTGAAGACGTAGACGGAGCTGCCGATGGAATGGCGGATGCAGCTGCGACAGCCGTTACCGGCGCTGGTGCGGGGTTCGGCGCAAGCTGGACCGGAGGCGGCGTGCTCGCCTGCTGGCGCACCGCTGCAGTCAACGCCGCGGTAGCTCGGGCAGCCTCGGCACGGGCCTGCGCAGGATTCACAGCAGGAGCGGTCGGCGGCACGGATGCCGTCGCCACGCTTGCCACGGGCGCAGCCGTTGCAGCAGTTGCACGCGGCGCGGTTTCACCCGGCCACTCGATCAGCAACTTGGATTCGGCCCCCTGCCCCTGCATCTGCGGCTTGAACGCAGCCACCGATTCGGCCAGATCGAACACAATGCGGAACGTACCCGGCACCGGATTACCGGTGCGTACGGCGGTAACTACACCTACCGCTGCCGGCAGCTTGAGGCCACGCACGCCGGTGGATTCGGGGAAATCAATGACCAAACGATTGGGACCGGCCAGGCTGATGGTCTTGTAACTGCCACCACCGGCCAGCTGGATCTCGGCGCGGGTGCCGGTTGCGCCGGCGCTCAGACCGAGTCCACGGATCTCACCGGCCCACGCGGAAGCGCTGGCCAGGCAGAGGCCGGCGACGGCGACAGACAATGCGAACAGGCGGTTTCCCGTAGTCATGAGCGGATTCAATCACCGGATTTCGGTAATTGCAACATTTTTTCCCTTAATAATCCGCAACCTGCCGTAACTTCCTGTTGTTACAGGGCAGAAAGCCCCTGCAAGTGTTCCGTTTTGCGCAGCCGCTGCAGCCAGGCGTCACCGGTCGGGCTATGTGCCTGCAGCTGCGCACGGCGGCCATGGCCGTCGATCTCCAGCGCCACCACCAGGTCCAACGGCGGCAGCCCACCTGCGCCGCGCTCCGGCCATTCGATCAGCCACAGGTCGGCACTGGCATCGTCCAGACCGAGGAAATCCAGCTCACCGGCGTTGCCAATCCGGTACAGGTCCAGGTGCCAGGCTTCGCCGGTATCCAACGGATAGCGCTCGATCAAGGTGTAGGTGGGGCTGCGGATCGGCCCCTGCACGCCCAGCGCGCGCAGCAGGGCGCGGGCCAGGGTCGATTTTCCAGCGCCAAGATCACCTTGTAGGTGAACCACCGCCTGCGCGGGCCGGGTCTGTGCCAAGGCCTGACCCAGCAGGTCGGTGCTCTCGGCTTGGGGCAAAGACAATTCGATCATGGGAGACATTATGGATTGGCCAGCGCCCGCAGGTGCGGCAATAGATCGCGCGGCAACAGCCCGCGCTCACCTTCGGCGGCTGCTGCATCGCCAGCCAGGCTGTGCAGCAAGGCGCCGGTGCTGGCGGCATCAAACAGCGACAGGCCTTGTGCAAGCACTGCAGCAATAGCGCCGGTCAGCAGATCACCCATGCCACCGACCGCCATCCCCGGATTGCCGGCGGCAATGACCCGTGGCAGCTGCCCGGGTGCGGCGATCAAAGTACCAGCCCCCTTCAGCACCACGACGCAGGCATAACGTGCTGCCAAGGCATGCGCTGCGGCAAAGCGATCACGCTGGATACTGGCGGTATCGGTGCCGAGCAGGCGCGCGGCCTCGCCCGGATGCGGAGTGAGGATCCCTTGTGGCAACGGCCGCGGATCGGCGGCCAGCAGATTCAAACCATCGGCATCGAGAACCAGTGGCTTGCCGCTGGCCAGCACCGCCAACCACAGCGCATGCGCCCAATCGTCCTGTCCCAGCCCGGGTCCCAGTGCGATGACGCTGGCGTGTGCCAACAACGGCGCGAAGTCCTCGGAACTGTCAACAGCATGCACCATCGCTTCGGGACAGCGCGCCAACAACGGCGCCACATGCAGCGCGCGCGTTGCGACGCTGCACAGACCGGCACCACTGCGCAACGCGGCCTCGGCAGCAAGCATCACCGCGCCGCCGCTGCCGTAGTTGCCACCTACACACAGCACATGCCCGGATTCGCCCTTGTGGGTATTGCGCCGACGCGGTGGCAGCATCCGCAGCAACTGCGGCTTGGCCCAGCGCAGCGCGCTCGCGCTGACACCCTCAAAGGCGACCGCGGGCACCTCCAGATCAGCCAGCAGGCGCTGCCCGGCATGCTCCAGGGCCGCGCCTGTGTGCAGGCCCTGATGCGGCACGATGAACTGCAATACCCGCGCCGCACGCACCGCTGCGCCGGCCACGTTACCGCTGAGTGCATCAACGCCACTAGGCACATCCAGCGCGAATACCGGCGCCAATGCAGCGTTGATCGCGGCGATCAAGGCCGCGTCCTCAGCCTGCGGGGCACGATTGAAGCCGATCCCGTACAGCGCATCGACGATCAGGTCGGCCTGCTGCAGGCACTGCTGGGCAATCTCAACATGGCCACCAACGGCCAGATAATCGGTGCAGGCGCGCTGCGCCAAGGACGTGCGTGGCGACGCGTCCGACAGATGCAGTACGCTGACGTCGCGTCCGGACTGGCGGGCGTGACGGGCCAGCACATAGCCGTCACCGCCGTTGTTGCCCGGCCCGCAGACCACCACGATGCGCCGCGCCTGCGGCCAATACTGCAGCGCGGTCTGCCACGCGGCGTGGCCGGCGCGCTGCATCAGCAGGTAGGCATCGCCGCCCAGGGCAGCGGTCGCTTGCCCATCAATCTGGCGGGCAGCGGCGATATCGAACAATTCGACGGGCTCTGACATGGCCGTAATTCTATACTTGCGCCATGTCTGAAGCCGTTACCGCCGCACATCCGGCGCAGTTGTCGCTGCGCATCCGCCAGCTTGCCCGTGAGGCAGGCTTCCAGCGCTGCGGGGTCAGCGGCATCGAGCTGGGCGAGGATGAAGCGCACCTGGCCGACTGGCTGGGCAAGGGTCTGTACGGGACGATGGAATGGATGGCCCGCCACGGCACCTTGCGGGCGCGCCCACAGGAACTGCTGCCCGGCACGCTGCGGGTGATCTCGGTCGGTCTGGATTACGGCCACAAGGACGATGCCGAAGCCTGGGCAACCTTGAATGATGGCGAGCGCGCCTATGTGGCGCGCTACGCGCTGGGCCGCGACTACCACAAGCTGATGCGCAACCGCCTGCAGAAGCTGGCCGAGCGCATCGCCGGCGAGATCGGGCAATTCGGCTACCGGGTCTTCGTCGACTCCGCTCCTGTGCTGGAGCGCGCACTCGCGCGCAATGCCGGGCTGGGCTGGATCGGCAAACACACCTGCCTGATCGACCGCAACGGCGGCTCCTGGTTCTTCCTCGGCGAGATCTACGTTGACCTGCCATTGCCGGTGGATGTGCCGGCCACCGCGCATTGCGGCAGCTGCACGCGCTGCATCGACGTCTGCCCTACCGCGGCCATCATCGCCCCTCATCGGCTGGACGCACGTCGCTGCATTTCCTATCTGACCATCGAACATGAAGGCGCGATTCCGCTGGAAATGCGCCCTTTGATGGGCAACCGCATCTATGGCTGCGATGACTGCCAGTTGGTGTGCCCTTGGAACAAGTTCGCCCAGCGCACCGACGAGCCTGACTTCCGTGCCCGCAACAATCTGGATACCGCCACCCTGCCCGAGCTGTTCGCCTGGGAAGAAGACGAGTTCCTGCGCCGTACCGAAGGCAGCCCGATCCGCCGCAGCGGCCACGAACGTTGGCTGCGCAATATCGCCGTGGCGCTGGGCAATGCTGCCCCCTCAACCGCCGTGCAGCAAGCCCTGCAGAGCCGCCAGGCGCACGCATCCGAAGTGGTGCGCGAACATGTGCAGTGGGCCTTGCAGCGGCATGCCGACGCCGCACAGAAGCCCTGACCTCTCTCCGATCTCTCCGACCGGCGCAGTCGCTCCCGTAAGATAGCGGCCGTCAGCTCGCCTGCGCCTCCGGCGCGGACGGGCGCCCTATCGGCATAGCAGTTGAACCATGACCTCCAGCAACGACGTCCTCACCCCCAACCAGCTCAACACCTTGGCGCGCGATCTTCTGGAGAGCGCATTCCCGATGGTCTGGGTGGAAGGCGAACTGGGCAGTGTCAGCCGGCCCGCCTCCGGACACCTGTACTTCACCCTGAAGGACGCGCGCGCCCAGGTGCGTGCGGCGATGTTCAAGCCCAAGAGCCAGTGGTTGAAGTTCATCCCGCGCGAAGGCATGCGCGTGCTGGTCCGCGGCCGATTGACGCTGTACGAGGCCCGCGGCGACTACCAGCTGATCCTCGATCACATGGAAGAAGCCGGCGAAGGCGCGCTGCGCCGCGCCTTCGACGAACTCAAGGCACGGCTTGAAGCCGAGGGCCTGTTTGATCCCGCCCGCAAGCGTCCGCTGCCAGCGCACGTGCGCCGCCTTGCGGTGATCACCTCGCCCAGTGGCGCGGCGGTACGCGACGTACTGAGCGTGCTGGAGCGGCGTTTCCCGATGCTGGAAGTCGAGTTGCTGCCGTCGCTGGTACAGGGCGCCACCGCCGCTCCGCAGATCACCTCGCTGCTGCGTCAGGCCGATGCCAGTGGCCGTTACGACGTGATCCTGCTGACCCGTGGTGGTGGCTCACTGGAGGACCTGTGGGCCTTCAACGATGAACAACTTGCGCGCGCGGTCGCCGCCAGCAATACGCCGGTGGTCTCGGCGGTAGGCCACGAAACCGACTTCAGCCTGAGCGACTTCGCCGCCGATCTGCGTGCGCCGACGCCCTCCGTGGCCGCCGAGCTGCTGGTCCCGGACCAACGCGATCTTGCGCTGCGCGTGCGCCGGCTGGCGCAACGCCTGCAGCAACTACAGGTACACGCAATGAGCCAGGCAATGCAGCGCGCCGACCGCGCTGCATTGCGGCTGCAGGCGCATAGCCCACAAGCACGACTGAACCTGCTCAAACATCGCCAGGAAGCCGCCTTCGCACGCCTGCATGCCACTTGGCAGCAGCAACAGGAACGTCGCGCATCTCGACTCCGCCACGCTGCCACCGTGCTGCGCAGCACCCAGCCGCAGCGACGCTTGAACGCATTGGCCGAGAAGCTGGCAACCCTGGCACCACGCGCCCATGCCGCGATGGCCCGCCAGCTGCAGCGCGATGCATTGCGCCTGCGCGGCATCGCCCGCTCACTGGAAGCGGTGAGCCCCCTGGCTACCGTGGCGCGTGGCTATTCGATCCTGACCAAGCTTGAGGACGGCGCCCTGGTACGCAGCACCGTCCAGGTCAAACCCGGCGAACAGCTGCGCGCCCGCCTGGCCGAAGGCGAGCTGCAATTGAAGGTTGAGCAGATCAGCGCAAAACCAGCACCCGGCGATTCCACTCAGGGTTGAGCCGCTGCCGCATCCCAACGGTCGACGATGATCTTTGCCAGCTTGCCCGGATCACGGTCGAAATGATGCCCGCCGGGGAGTTCGACCACCTGCATGTGTGCATCGCCTCGCAGGTCGCGGCATAGGCTGTCTTTTTCTTCAGTACCGTAGACGCACTGGTGTGCGACCGGCTGCAAACCGGCCAAAGCAGGCTGCACCGGCACTTCCTGGGCACGGAACCAACCCAGCCAGCCACCTACTCGCACCTCGAAGTCAGCACCATGGGCAAGCCCCAGCAGAGATACCAGTCGCACCGAGCGGCGCTGCTCCTCACCGAGCAGCGGATAAGCGAATGGCAACACATCCGCACCAAACGAATAGCCAACCAGCGCCACGTCGTCAGCCTGCCAACGCTGCCGATAGGTACGCACTACGCTGTCCAGATCGCCACCTATCTGAGCAGCGGTACGTTTTTTCCAGAAGTAACGCAGGCTGTTCCAGCCGACCACGGAAATGCCGCGCTGGTTGAGTTCGTGCGCCAGCCCCTTGTCCAGATCACGCCAGCCACCGTCACCGGAGATCAGCACCACCAGTCGCTTGCTGCCTGCAACCGGCATCTCAACCAAGGGCAGCGTCGCCACGCCCTGCGCTGGTACGGCGTTCAACGCTGCCGGTACCGCGGCCAACAGCGCATCCTCCGGCAAGGACTTGACCTGCACAGCGGCCGTTCCACCAACGCAGCTGACATTGTTCGATGCTGCACCGTCCGCAGAGACCAACGCTGCGGCAAATTCGCCCGCTGCAGCACCGGCTGCGCTGTCGCGCACCAGGCCAGCACCGCTGCCCTGGCCGAGCAACACCGGCAGGAAGAACTGCTCGGCACGCTCGCGCTTGAGCAGCTTCTGGGCAAGCAGTGCAGCATCGTCAGCCATAGCGCGACAGCTGCCATTGCCCTTCACCAATTGCTGTCGATACCGCGCGGCGTCCACAACGGCCACCCATGCGCCGGCTTGCGCCAACTGCCCGGCAAACTGCATGCGCTGCGCCTTCGGCAACGCCGGGTCGGCGAAGTAGATGACCAGACCACGCGACACAGCCGGCGGCTCAAGCACCTGTACACGGCCATAGCGGCCGGCGTTCATACGCTTGGTATGCGCAGCCCAGCCGCAGCTGACCACCACCATGATCAACAACACTCCCACCCACAACACCGCACCACGTCGCATCCGCTACCTCGAACTGAAAATGACAACGCCGGCGAGCATCCACCGGCGTTCGTTACCGCCTTGTGCAGCCGGTTGCGCCGCTTACTGACGCGGCGCTGCGCCGGCCGTGCAAAAGCGTTGCTTGTACTCCAGCGCCTTGGGCATCAAGGCCTGCAGGTTCTGGATGCGGGTGCCGGGGTTGGGATGGGTGGAGGAAAACTCCGGCGGCGCCTGCCCGCCGCTGGCCTCGCTCATGCGCTGCCATAGCGGCACCGCTTCTTCCGGGTTGAAGCAGGCGGCTGCGGCCAGCATCAGCCCGACTTCATCGGCCTGGGTTTCATGTGAGCGCGCATACGGCAACAGATAGCCATAGCCCATGGCCGACATCATCATCTGTTGCTGTTGCCCATCCATGCCGCTGGCTGCGCCAGCCATCTGCCCGATCTGGGTCAGCTTCTGCTGGGCCATGCGCTGGGCGCCGTGGCGCAGCAGCGCGTGGGCAATTTCGTGGCCCATCACTACTGCCAGTGCATCAGCATTCTGTGCAACCGGAATCAAGCCGGTATACACCGCCATCTTGCCACCGGGCAGGCAGAAGGCATTGGCCTGATCGGACTGCAGCACATTCACATCCCACTCGAAATCCTTGGCGAAGTGCTGCGGCTGCAGGCCGTGCTCCTGTGCCAGCGCGGTTTCCACCACGTCCACCTTGGCGATCAGGCGACTGGCAATCTCGCGCACCTGGCGGGCGATCTGCGAGTTGGGGTCAATCGGCCGCTCCTGCGCCAGGATCTCCTGGTAGGCCTGCAGACCCATCGCCTTCTCTTCGCTGGCATTGAGCGAGCTGTCGATCAGCACCTTCTCGCCGGTATACGGGTCCACCGAGCGGTTGCCAAAGTAGTAGCAGCCACCATAGACCGCGAAGCCCAGCAGGATCACCCAGCGGATATTCCCGAACAGGCCGCCACCACGCCGACGTTGACCGCCATAGCCTTGGTTACCGAAAGGATCTTGTCGCATCGTGGAATTCCGTCTGAGCCGGGCTGACTGTGGCCGATGGTAACGCCAGCGCACGCCGCTGCAACGTCAAATTCCGCGTACCAGGCGGAAGCCGATGCGCGCCGAGGTGACGTCCGAGTCCTGTGACTGCCGCCACGCCGCGCGGGTCTGCTCCGGCGCATTGGCCCAGTTGCCGCCGCGGATCACCCGTTGCCGGCAACCCGGGTTGTACCAGGCCGCGCCATCAGCCGGTGCGCGCCGGTAGCTGGCGTGCCAGCAATCGGCCACCCACTCGCTGACATTGCCACTGATGTCATGCAGGCCCCAGGCATTGGCGCGGAACATCGCCACCGGGGCCGTGCCCCAGAAGCCGTCGCCATAGCCGATGAAGGCGTTGTTCCAGTGGCGGCCACTGGGCGACACGTCCAGGCTGCCGGTGAAGTTGCCGCTGTTCTCCGGCGGCGCCATCGCCCGTCCCCACGGGTAGCGGCCCTGGCTGCCGGCCCGCAGCGCGTACTCGAACTCCGATTCACTGGGCAGCCGGTAATAGCGCCCGGTCTGATCGGACAGCCATGCCGCATAGGCCTCGGCGTCGCGCACGCTGACATGCATCACCGGGCTGTTGGGTGCGGCCTTGACACCGTTGTAATCGGACTGCCAGTCCACCCCGCTGCGGCGGATGAAATTACCACTGCGCTCGTCATAGACGATCGAATGGCCACGTCGGGTCGCCCGTGGACGCGCCTTGGCTGCCTCCACGAAACGGCGGAAATCAGCAACGGTGACCTCGGTGATCGACATCGCAAAGCCGCGCTCGAAGCTCACCAAGTGCTGCGGACGCTCGGCATCACTGCTTCCGATCTCACCCTCGGCAGCCCCCATCTGGAAGCTGCCATACGGCACCACCACCATCTGCGGACCACGACTGCCATCGGCCAGGGCATCGCTGAAAACCTGTCCCGGGCGAAAGCTGCCGTAATGGGTGACCAGCTCGATGCGCTCGCGCAGCAAGGCCACGGTGCGGTCACCGGGCAGCGCGATGCGCTCGGCCTGGGCCAGCTTCAGCCGTGCATCCTTCAGCCCCTTGGATGAGACCAGATCACGCAGACCGCCTTCGCGCAGCGCATCGAGCTGGGCGGTGCGGATGCCCTCGATGCGCACGCGGGCGTCCTTGAGGGTCACGCTCTCGCCGCGGATGGTGGTGGCCTTGTCCAGCCAGCGCGCGGCGGCGGCGAAATCCGACTCCATCGCCGCGGCATGTTCGGCACGCCGGATAAGGCCGCTTTCCACCGCCGCCAAACCCTGCCTCGCACGGCTGTTGAGCGGATCGGTAGCCAGCACTTCGCGGAACGCCGCCTGTGCGCCGCCGCCATCCTCGCCAAACTGGTGTTGGCGCAGCGCCTGCTCGCCGGCGCGGTTCAGTGCCAGCAGCCGCCTCGCCACTGCAATCCGCTGCTGCAAGGCCTGTTCGGCCTTGCCCTCGGGCGCCAAGGCAACCGCTACACCAGCGATTTCAGCAGCCTGTGCCAAGGCCTGGCGTTGATTTTCTGGCTGCGCCATCAAGGCGCTTGCCTGCGCACGCAGACGCTGCCTGGCCTTGTCCAAGCCGCGCTGCGCGGCCCGGTCCTTCGGCTGCTGGGCCAGGATCGCCAGGTACAGCGGAATGGCATCCTCGGCGTCGCGATACAGCCTATCCTCGGCCAGCGCCTTGTCGGCCGCCTTGCGCGCTTCGGCCAGCTGCCCGGGCTGCAGGCTCACTTCCGGCGCGTTCCAGACCGGCAGCGTGATGTCCTCAACCTGCGGGGTAGGATCGGGTGTTGCAGGCTCCGCCTTCGCGGCAGCAGCCGCTTCGGCCTTGGCGTCGGCACGTGCTTCAGCTCTCGCCTCCAGCCGTTCGGCCAGGCTTGGTTTCTTCGCTGGCTCGGCATTTGGCGCAGCCAGCGGCGGCTGCGGCGCGCTGCCGCTGCACCCCGCCAACGCCAGCAACAGCGCCGTCAGACCCAACAATTGGCCGGTTTTACCCAAAAACGCCTCCATTACCTTGCACACTTTCCCGGGAGCGGCCCGACGTTAGGCTATTCTCGCCTGCCTGAGCAAACCCTGCAGTTGACGGAACCCCACGTGGCTTACTGGATCAAACACCCGGCGGAGTTGGAAGAACGCTACCGCCAGCGCCCGAGCCGGATCGGGCTGGACACCGAATTCATCCGCGAACGCACCTATTGGCCACAGCTGGCCTTGGTGCAGATGGCGGTCGGCGATGAGATCCTTCTGATCGACCCGCTGATACCCGGCATGTGCGAGGCGCTGAAGCCCTGGCTGACCGATACCTCGATCACCAAGATCATGCACAGCGCCAGCGAAGACCTCGTCGCCTTCAAGTGTGCCTGCGACGCGCTGCCGCGGCCGCTGTTCGACACCCAGATCGGTGCCGCACTGGCCGGCATCGGCGGCGGCATGGGCTACCAGAAGCTGGTGGCCGAGATCACCGGCGTCACCCTGCCCAAGGGCGAGACCCGCTCGGACTGGCTCAAGCGCCCGCTCAGCGACGCGCAACTGGAATACGCCGCCGACGACGTCGAGTACCTGTTCGCCATGCACGACACCATCAGCGCCAAGCTGCAGACCGCAGGCCGCATGCAGTGGCTGCAGGACGATGGCGAGCGCCTGCTGGCCAGCGTCGAAGGTGATGAAGGTGAGCACTGGCCGCACCTGTCGATGCGCTCCTCGCAGGTGCTGGAGCGCGACGCCCAGCTGCGCCTGTTGCGCCTGTTGCGCTGGCGCGACCAGCAGGCCCGCAGCAGCGACAAGCCGCGCAGCTGGATCCTGGACAATGAACTTGCCAACGTGCTGGCACGCACCCCGCCAGCCGACTACGAGGCCATGCTGAAGGTGTTCGGCCGCTTCCCCAAGGCCCCGCGCAAGCTGGCCCAGCAGGTATGGGAAGCACTGAACACCCCGCTTGCCGACGAAGCCGACGCACCGATGGCCCTGCCGGCCACCGACAGCAACAAGAGCGCACTCAAGCGCCTGCAGGACGCCGTCAGCAAGCGCACCGCCGAGCTTGGGCTGCCGGACGGCCTGCTCGCCTCGCGCAAGCACCTGGAGGCCCTGCTGGAAAGTGGCAACTGGCCCACCGCCCTCGCCGGCTGGCGTCGCGAGCAGCTCGAGCCGGTGCTGCAGCCGTTGTTGCCCGCCTGATCCGCTGCGCCGAGTCCTCCGCGCCGGGTGCAGTCCGCTACGCCCGGCCAAGTTCCTGCACTACTGGCAGCTCAGCGCGCTGCAATCAAGCCAAGCGGGGATTGCAGCCCCGCTGCAGCGTCAGCCGCTACAGCAAGACCTGCACGGTAAGCGGCCGGACTGGTACCGGTAGCGGCGCGGAAATGGCGCCGGAATGACTCCGGTGATCCAAACCCGGCCTGCTCGCAGATCCACTGCAACGGCCGCGCGGTGGTCTCCAGCAACTCCTTGGCGTAGGCCACACGCTCGCGTATCACCCAGTCGATCGGTGACACACCAGTAGCATCCATGAACTGCCGTTGCAGGGTGCGCTGACTCAGCAGCGCCTGCGTGGCCAGGCTGGCCAGCGTGTGCTCCTGTGAAAGATTGTCGCGTACCCATTCCATCAGTCGCGCCAGACGGCTGGGCTCACCATGCGGAATGGCGCGTGGAACCAACTGGCTGCGATTGCCATCACGCCAAGGTGCCAGCACCAGACGTTGCGCCACCAGATTCGCAACCCGCTTGCCATAATCCTTCTGCACCATGTGCAGCATCATGTCCATGCCGGTGGCGGAGCCGGCCGAGGTGAGGATCTGACCGCCGTCGACGTACAACACGTCCGCACGCACCGCTACGTTCGGGAACAACTGCGCCAGTTGCTCGGTCAGCCGCCAATGGGTGGTTGCACTGCCACCATCCAGCAAGCCCGCCCACGCCAGCACGAAGGCGCCGGAGCAGATACTGGCCAGACGCGCACCACGCGCATGCGCACGGCGCAGCGCATCCAGCAGCTGTGGCGACGGCGCTTCGTCGGGATTGCGCCAACCGGGGATCAGCACGGTATCGGCTTCATCGATCAACTCCAGCCCATGTGGCACCTCCACCGAAATGCCGCCCAAGGCCCGCAGCGGGCCGGGTTCGCAGGCAAAGATGCCGGTGCGGTACCAGTCCACCTGCAGCTCGGGGCGTACCGGCGCAAACATGCCTACCGCGCAACCAAACTCAAACATTCCCATCTGGTCGTAAGCCAGAATCGCGACCAGCGGCACTGAGGATTCCGGTTCGGCGAGGATGTTCATAGGCATCGATACTACGCACGGCAAGCCGCCTGCACGTATCCGGAACATGCGATCGTTTACAGCCGCAGGCTGTTTACAGATGACGCTCCGTCATATGCGTGGCCGGACTTGACCGCGCGCTGACGCCTTTGCGCATGTTCGCCAACGTCAACTGCAACTTGAATAGGACCCGTCCCCCCAAACGACGAGTCCCGCCACGATGCCCGCTTACCGGCAGTTGCCGAACCCCACTTCCCACCCACCCCTGCGCACTGCATCCGCGGCACTGCTGCTGGCCGCGGCGCTGGCATCGCCAGCCAGCGCCAATGATGTCCTGGCACCGGCCGCCGCAGCCTCGACCTTGAACACGGTGGTGGTCACCGGCAGCCGCAACAGTACCCGCACGGTCGCCAACAGTTCCACACCCATCGATGTCATCTCCGCCGACGCGCTGGCCGCTACCGGCCAAGCCACCCTGCTTGAGGCCCTACAGCGTGCACTGCCTTCATTGAGCCAGGTTGGCGGCTACCAATCCGACCAGGAAAGCCTGATCCGCGGCTACCAGCTGCGCAATCTCTCCCCGGGCTACACGCTGGTACTGATCAATGGCAAACGCCGCAACGCCAGCGCCTATGTCAGTGGCGCCAACGGCGGTGCCTTCCCCGGCCACTCATGGGCCGATCTGGGGCTCATCCCGATATCAGCGATTGACCACGTCGAAGTGCTGCGTGACGGCGCTTCAGCCATCTACGGCTCTGATGCCGTTGCCGGTGTGATCAACGTGATCCTCAAAACACGGGCCAGCGGTGGTGTGGTGGCGGTGGAAAGTGGGCAGAGCTATGACGGCGATGGCAGCCGTACCAGTCTGCGCGGCAATATCGGCCTGCCGTGGGGAACCACTGGTTTCGTCAATGTGTCGGCGGAAAATACCGTGCAACAACATGCGATCCGGCGTGTGCTGTACCCGGCAACCTGGTACGACGGCGCCGCTGGTGCCGACGCCAACAAGATCTTCAGCAGCCCCTCCTATCGATTGACCTCGGCGGTGATCAGTGCAGGGCATCCGCTCGGCGATGAAGCGGATTTCTACATCACACTCAGCGCAGCAGATCGCACCGGCAACGCCATCCAGAACTACCGGCTTCCCACCACGATTGCCGCACTCAATCCCGGCGCCTTGGCGGTGTACCCGGATGGCTTCTCACCTTCGATAGAAACCAAGGAACAGCAGTACAACGGCACCGTTGGCGTCAAAGGCAGTCTGGCGCAGTGGAGCTACGACTTCAGCGCCACCTGGAATCGCGACACCATCCGTACCTATACTCGCGATACGCTCAATTTTTCGCTGCCCTACCCTGGCTCGCCTACCGATCTGTACGACGGCAAGGTCGACTACCAGCAGCTGGTCAACAACCTGGACCTGCGCCGCGCCTTCGACACCGACGTATTCGCCTCGCCACTGGAGGTCAGCATTGGCGCGGAATACCAGCATGAACAGTACAAACGCCTGGCAGGGCAGCCGGAGTCCTACCTTGGCTATGGCGCGGCGAGTTTCGTTGGTTACTCCGCAGATGACGCAGTGGACGCCAGCCGCAACAGCAAGGCCATCTATGCCGGCGTATCGACCAACGTCACCGCGCGCTGGTTTGTGGACCTGGCCGGGCGCTATGAAGACCACTCCGACTTTGGCAGTGTCTCCACCGGGCGCCTATCCACCCGTTTTGACTTCACTGATGCCGTAGCAGTGCGCGGCACGATCAGCAATGGCTTCCATGCCCCCAGCCTGGGCGGGCAGTTCTACCAGGCCACCGGCAACTGCCCCTGCGGCACCACCGTGGTGGCGCGGGTGAATTCACCAACGGCACTGGCCCTGGGGGCTACAGCGCTCAAACCGGAAAAAGCCACCAACTACAGCCTGGGCATCACCTTCGCGCCCAACGCCAGCTTCAATGCTGCCGTGGATGTGTACCAGATCAACATCCGCAACCAGCTGGGTCAATCCAGCCAGATCGGCTACGACGCCACCAACCCAAACTCAGTCACCGATGGCAGCGGCAGCCTGATAAACGCCGGGCAGAAGGCCATCATCGACACGCTGCTCGGTGCGGCCGGCGTCAGCATCACGCCTGGCCAGCCCCATTACGTCAGCTACATCACCAACGTCGGCAGCACGCGTACCCGTGGCGTCGAACTCACCCTGGAGGCCACCCAGCACACGGCAATCGGGCAATTTCGCTACAACTATGCGGCAAACCTCGGCCGCACCGACATCCGCCAGGTGGCGACCGTCCCCAGCGCCCTGCAGCAGCTGCCAAACATCAACCTGCTTAACGAAAACGCCGAGTACGCGCTGCGTTACCACACCCCGCGCTACACCCAGCTGGCCGGCGTGCACTGGAGCAATGGACCATGGCAGCTGAGTCTGGATGCAACCTACTTCGGGCCAATCAAGAGCATCAACAATGGCTACAAGTACCAGCTTTCGCCGCTGCTGGTAACCAACCTGGGCGGCAGCTACGACATCGGCCGTGGCTGGAGTGTGGATGCAGGCATCAACAACCTGTTCGACGAACGCCAGCGCAAGCGCCCGGACGCCTCGCGCAGTGCCGGCGAAAAAGCCAACTACGTTTTCAACTACACCAATGTCGACCGCGTTGGCACAACCGGTGGCTATTGGTATGGCCGCATCAACTATCGCTTCTGATCGCCACGCCTTTATCTGGAGCCGCACATGTCCACCGCATTGAAAGCCGTCGCCGTCATCGGCAGTACCTCGCCCGCTTCCCGCACCCGCAGCCTGGCGCTCAGCATCCTGCAGCAGCTGCAGCACCATCTTCCGCTGGAAATCCAGCTGGTGGAACTGGTGAATATAGCCCGCCCACTAGGCAGCGCCCTGCAGCGCAATGAACTACCTGCCGAAGTGGAGCTGCAGCTGCGCAGGATCGAGAATGCCGATCTTGTGCTGGCCGCCGCACCTGTATACCGCGGCGCGTACCCGGGTTTGTTCAAGCATCTGTTCGACCTGATCGACATGGATGCCTTGATCAACACACCGGTACTGCTGGCCGCCACCGGTGGCAGCGAGCGCCATGCGCTGATGCTTGAGCATCAGCTACGGCCACTGTTCGGATTCCTGCAGGCACTGACGCTGCCAATCGGGGTCTATGCAACCGCTGCGGACTTCGATATCGATCAGCTCCCAGCTGGCCCACTGCGGGAGCGTATTGCACTGGCCGCCGAGCGTGCGGCCGACGTTCTGGGTGTTCCCCGCGATTCGCAGCTGCGCAGGATTGCCTGAACGCAACAGCGCAGGTGCCGCAGGTGTCCGCGGCACCTGCGGCCATCGACTGCGGATTATTCAACGCAAACCAGCAAAGGCATGTCCTTATTCCCACAGCGCATGGCCATGGCCGGATCTGACCGCTGATTGACGAGTTGCGCAGCGCCGCCGGTGGAGTGCTTGCCTAGGATGAATCCACAGCACCGACGCTGTCCCTGCCACGAGCGAGCAGCCCAATGCCAGTTACACCCACTGCAAAACCCATCCTGTTGCTGCTGGAACCCGAGTTCAAGGATCCAGCCATCGAGGATCAACGCTTCTTCTGTCGCCACTCGTTCCTGCTCGAAGGTGCACTGACCCAGCTGCCCGGCCTGCGCGAGCAATTGGATGTACGCCATGTCGGCTTCCAGCGTCCACGTGACGCGGTGATCGACTTTGTTGGTGAAGGCGATCAATCGCTGCCCAAGCTGGTGTTGCCTGTCGACGTAAAAAGCCGGCATGCCAGCGGCCACTACGCAGCGCGCCAATACGTGTCCGGCACCGAGCGCATCTTCGCCACGTTGGGCGAGTTGTACGGCATCGCCCAGCCACACCCCTGATACCCCGCTTGCCAGCGCAACACCGCGCCGGCAACCCAACCAGCACAGCGACCATGACCTATCACCTGAGCATCCTCGACAAGAGCCTCGTTGCCGATGGCAGCAGCGCCCAGCAGGCATTGCGCGACAGCGTGGTGCAGGCGCAACGCGCCGAACAGCTGGGCTACCACCGCTATTGGTTTGCCGAGCACCATGCACTGGCGCAGTCGGCCGGCCCCGCGCCGGAAGTGCTGGCCGCCTTCTTGCTGGCGCAGACCCAGCGCATCCGCATCGGTACCGGCGGAGTAATGCTGCGCCACTACTCGCCCTACAAGGTAGCCGAGGTTTTCAATCTACTGGCCAATCTTGCGCCAGGCCGGGTTGACCTTGGCGTTGGCAAGGCGCCGGGCGGGCTGCCGGCCGCAAGCCACGCCCTGGCCTATGGCCGTGAAACGCCACTGGATTTCGTCACCCAGCTCACCGATCTGGAAGGTTTTCTCAGCGGCAGCCTGCCGCCGTGGCATCGCCACGCCGATGCCATCGCAACGCCGACACCTGCCGTTCCGGTAGAACGCTTCCTGCTGGGTACCAGCATCGAAAGCGCCGAGCTTGCTGCCAGCCTGGGCTGGCGCTTCGTCTATGCCGGGCAGTTCGACGGTGATCCGCGCAACATCGAGCGTGCGCTCTCTGCCTATCGCCGCGCCAGCGATCTCGCACCGCTGCTGACGGTCATCGCGCTTGCCGCAGATAGCGCTGCCGAAGCCGCACGCCACGTTGGGGAGCTGCGCATCCATCGGCTGCACTTCGGCCACAAGCAGACGATCAACCTGTCCTCGTCACAGGCCGCTGCTGACTATGCACGGCAAGCCGGCATCACCGACTACAACGTGGAAGAACTGCAACCCCACGTATTGGCTGGCACGGCACAGCATGTACGCGGTGAACTGGATCGCCTGCATACCTACTTCGGCATCGAGGAATTCGTACTGGATGCTCCCGTCGCCGACGCCCAGGTACGGCTGCGCTCATTGGAGCTGCTGGCCCCTTCCACAGCACCGCAGACGCCATCGCCTGCAACCAACGCAGCGGCCATTACCGCCAACCAACCCGAACCGGCACTGCTCTGATTGACCGCCTGGCTACGGACGCTTTTCCCCACTGCCCTGGAGTTGCCCGATGAGTACCGCCCCAGACCCTGCACCGACTCGCCCCGCTCCGGCGCGGCCCATTCCGTTCGGCATCATGTTGCACGGCCCGGGCGGTCATATGAACGCCTGGAAGCATCCCTCCAATCCCAGTGATGCCAGCGTCAATCTCAAGTTCTACATCGACATCGCGCGCAAGGCCGAAGCAAACGGCATTGCCTTCGCCTTCGTCGCCGATGGCTTGCACATCACCGAGAAATCCATCCCACATTTCCTCAACCGCTTCGAGCCACTGACCATTCTGTCCGCGCTGGCAACCACTACCAGCAAAATTGGTCTGGCAGGCACGCTGTCCACCTCTTACAGCGATCCGTTCACCGTCGCGCGCCAGTTCGCCTCGCTGGACCTGATCAGCGGCGGCCGCGCTGGCTGGAACGTCGTCACCTCACCGCTGGAAGGTTCAGGCCGCAACTACGGTCGCGCGCATCCCGACCATGCGCTGCGCTACCAGATAGCTGACGAGTACCTGCAGGTGACGCAGGGTTTGTGGGACTCATGGGATGACGATGCCTTTGTCCGCGACCACGAAACCGGACGCTATTTCCGCCAAGGCAGGTTCCGTCGGCTGGCACACAAGGGCAGGTTCTTCCAGGTGGAAGGCCCACTGAACATCCAGCGCTCGCCGCAGGGGCAACCGGTGCTGTTCCAGGCTGGCGCCTCCGATGCCGGGATCAGCCTGGCCGGTAAATATGCCGATGCGGTATTCACTCATTCGCCTTCACTGGAGGAGACCCGCGCCTTCACCCAACGGGTGCGGCAGGCCGCCATCGGCCACCAGCGCAGCGCCGCCGACGTCAAGGTTCTGCCGGGCATTTCGCCCATCGTCGGCCGCGACGCCGAAGACGCGGAGCGCAAGTATCAGCAGATTGTCGCGCTGGCGGATATCGACGAAGCGCTTGCCTATCTGGGCCGCTTCTTTGACCACCACGACTTCAGCCAGTATCCGCTGGACGGTCCGTTCCCGGAACTGGGCGAGCTGGGCAGCAACAGCTTCCGCTCCACGACCGACAGCATCAAGCAGCAAGCCCGCGAACACGGTACAACCCTGCGCCAGGTTGCACTGCAATCGGTAAGCCCGCGCAGCGCTTTCATCGGCAGCGCCGAAACCGTTGCCGAAGAGATCATCCGTTGGATCCAGGCCGATGCCTGCGACGGCTTCATCCTCGCCTTCCCAGTGCAGGCGCAAGGGCTGGATGACTTCGTTCACTACGTGCTGCCGATCCTGCAGGCACGTGGATACCACCAATCGGATCTACCGGGACAGACCCTGCGCGAGCATCTGGGCCTGCCCTACAAGACCAGCCGGCATGCCGAGCCGGCACCGGTCGGCTTGCGCAACGCCAGCTGAGGCCAACGCCATGATCACCCAGCCCCCTTCGCACAACCGACATATCGCCGCCTTTGCAGACCAGGCCATCGCCATCCGCCATGACCTGCATCAACATCCCGAGCTTGCGTTTGAAGAGCACCGCACCAGTGCACGCATCGCCAATCTGCTTGCGGACTGGGGCTATGACGTCACCACCGGTGTCGGCGGCACCGGCGTGGTCGGCACGCTGCGCCGTGGCAGCGGCAGCGGCACCCGCAGCATCGGACTACGTGCAGACTTTGATGCGTTGCCGATCAGCGAGGACTCGGGCCTGCCGTATGCCAGCAGCACGCCAGGACTGATGCACGCCTGTGGGCATGACGGCCATACCACTATCCTGCTGACCGCCGCCCATCATCTTGCCCGTCATGGCCGTTTCGAAGGCAGCGTGCAACTGGTGTTCCAACCGGCCGAAGAAACCGGCAAGGGCGCAACGCGGATGATCGAAGACGGCTTGTTCGAGCGCTTCCCGGTGGATGCGATTTTCGGCCTGCACAACTGGCCGGGTATCGCCACCGGCCGGCTTGGCTTTGTTGATGGCCCGGCAATGGCGTCGGTGGACTGGGCGGGCATTCGCATCATCGGCAAGGGTGGACATGGTGCCGAGCCACATACCGGCGTTGACCCGATCCTGGTGGCGGCGCATCTGGTGACCGCCTTGCAAAGCTTGGTGTCGCGCAATATCGACCCGCGCGAGATGGCGGTGGTAACCGTGGGTGCCATCCACGGTGGCAACGCCGCCAACGTCATCCCAGACAGCGTGGAGTTGAAGCTGACCCTGCGCGCGTTCCTGCCCGAAGTCCGCCAGCACCTGCGCGAACGCATCCAGACACTGACCACCGCACTGGTCAGCAGCTTCGGCGCGGAAGTGCAGATCAACTTCCCGGTGGGTTTCCCAAGTGTGCTCAATCACGCTGCAGAAACCGCCTTCGCGCGTAACGCAGCGCGGCAGCTGTTCGGTGCCGATGCGGTGGTGGAGCAGCTGCCGCCGCGTACCGCCAGCGAGGACTTCGCCTTCTTGTTGCAGCAGCGCCCGGGCAGCTTTCTCTTCGTCGGCAATGGCGACAGCGCGCCACTGCACAGCCCGCGCTATGTGTTCAACGACGCGAGCATCGTTCCGGCCGCCAGTTACTGGGCCCACCTCACCGAGCGATTCCTGGAGGAACCCGCATGAGCGAACACTTCCTCCTCACTTCGGTGGATGATCCTCGGGCTGCACCGCTGTTCGCAGGCCTGGAGCAGGAATACGGCGATCGCTACCGCGATGTGATCAAGCAGATTGGCGGCAGTGCCCGCGACGAGCTTGAACGCTACCCAGCCGCCGCCTTCAGCGCGCCGCGTGGCGCGTTCCTGCTGTTGCTGCGTGATGGCCATGCCATCGCTGGCGGCGCCTTCATGGCCCATCACGATCCCGGCACCGCCGAGTTCAAACGCATCTGGACCCGTCACGACGTACGCCGCCAAGGCATTGCATCGCGCGTATTGGCCGAACTGGAGCGCAATGCAGCCCGGCAAGGCTATGAGCGCGTCTACCTCACCACCGGCTTCCGTCAACCCGAAGCTGTGCAGTTGTACCTGAAGCATGGCTATCAGGCGCTGTTCAACCTGGATGAGGCCGCCGAACGCGTCGTGCACCTGCCGTTTGAAAAGCAGCTCAGCAACACAGTCAACCTCGCTACCGTTGCCGGAGCCCGCGCCTGATGAACGCACAAACGCTTGCGCAGCTCCGACAGCACGCCGACCACGCAACCCTCACTGCCACGACCCGTATCGTGCCCGCACGCCATCCGCTGCGCACTGGGCACCGTCGCGGCCATCGTCATCCTCCTGGCCATCATGCAATCGGTGCTGGGCAACCCGCGCTGGGGATGGTCGGTCTTCGCCCACTGGTTCTTCGCCGACCAGGTACTCAAAGGCCTGGGCTTGACCCTGCTGCTGACGGCCAGCGGCACCGTGCTCGGCTTCGCGCTGGGCACTGCCCTGGCCTTGGCGCGCGTCTCCGGTTCGCCACTGCTTGCGCGCCTGTCGTGGGGCTATGTGTGGTTGTTCCGCTCCATCCCGCTGCTGGTGCTGTTGTTGCTGCTCAACAACCTGGGCTATCTCTACGAAACCATCCAGCTGAAGGTGCCGTTCACCAACATCCTGCTTTTCAGCTACCCGACCACACAATTGATCACCCAGCTGACCGCCGCGATCCTCGGCTTGGCGATGAACCAGGCTGCATTCTCGGCAGAGGTCATCCGTGGCGGCATCCTGTCGGTCGACCCTGGCCAGTTTGAAGCCGCCGCCGCGCTTGGCCTGCCGCGTCACCGCGAAGTTCGCCGCATCGTGCTGCCACAGGCCATGCGCAGCATCCTGCCTGCCGCCTTCAACGACATCATCGGTTTGGCCAAAGCCACCTCAGTGGTCTATGTACTGGCGCTGCCGGAACTGTTCTACACCATCCAGGTGATCTACCGCCGCAATCTGGACGTCGTGCCGCTGCTGATGGTGGCCACCATCTGGTACCTGGTGCTGCTGAGCTTCCTGTCGGTGATACAGGTCGGTGTTGAACGAGCATTCGCGCGCGGGAGCAGCCGTGACGCACGTCCCCACAGGCAGCGAGGCAGACGCCTGCCGACGGTGACCAGCGCGCCGTTGGCGCAGCGCGCAGGCGGCAGCATCTCGATCCAGCACGTCGACAAGTCCTACGCGGAGCTGCAGGTACTCAATGACGTTTCACTGGAGCTGGGCGCGGGCAGCGTCACTGCCATCATCGGCCCGTCCGGTGCCGGTAAATCCACCCTGCTGCGTACCCTCAATCACCTGGAACGGGTGGATGCGGGCTTCGTCAGTGTCGATGGTGAACTGGTCGGTTACCGCCACGACGGCAATGTCCTGCATGAACTGAAAGAGGCCGACGTACGCCGGCGACGTGCCGACATCGGCATGGTGTTCCAGAGTTTCAACCTGTTCCCGCACCTGACCGTCCTGCAGAACCTGATCGAAGCACCAATCGCGGTACGCGGCGCGACACGAGCAGACGCCGAATCATTGGCACTATCGCTGCTGGCGCGTATTGGTCTGCTGGACAAGGCAGACAGCTATCCCCGCCAGCTCTCTGGCGGGCAGCAGCAACGCGTCGCCATCGCCCGGGCGCTGGCACTGCAACCCAAGGTACTGCTGTTCGACGAGCCCACTTCGGCGTTGGATCCGGAACTGGTCAACGAAGTGCTGGCACTCATCGAGGAACTGGCCCGCTCAGGTACCACGCTGGTGATCGTCACCCACGAAATCAGTTTCGCCCGTCGCATCGCCGACAAGGTGGTCTTCATGGAAGGCGGCCGTGTGGTGGAGGTGGGCACACCGGCACAGCTGTTCGAACAACCAAGGCAGGCCCGCACCGCTGAATTCCTCGCAAGCGTGCTTTGAACCCACTTCAGCTATTGGAGCTCACCATGCCTGTTCCCATCCGCCGCCACCTAGGCACGCGCATCGTTATTTCAGCTCTTGCCGCTGGTGTCGGACTGATTCTCTACACACGCGCTGGCGCTGCACCCGACAACGTCACGGCTGCAGCGTCATCGCTTGCGACAAGGCAACCGCTCCATCATGCCCAAGCCGAGCCCGGCGCCATCGGCCTGCTACCAGACAACTATGTCTTCGCCAAACCGGGCTCCCTCACCATCGCCACCACACCTGCCGCACTACCGCTCGGCGACTACGCTGCTGATGGGAAGCAGGTGATCGGCATTGAACCGGACATCGCCAGACTGATCGCTGACTCGCTGGGCCTGCGTTTGAACCTGGTTCCGGTGGCCTGGCCGGACTGGCCGTTGGGATTGGAGTCGGGCAAGTACGACGCGGTGATCTCCAACATCACCGTCACCGAGAGCAGGAAGCGCAAGTTCGACTTTTCCAGCTACCGCTACGACCTGCTCGGCATCTATACCCGCAGCGGCGGCCCGATTCGAGCAATCACCCAGCCGCGCGACGTCGCTGGGCTGAAGGTCGTCGTCGGCGCCAGCACCAACCAGGACCAGATACTTCGCCGCTGGGATGCACAGAACGTGGCCGCCGGACTGGCGCCGGTGGAGTATCAATACCTCGACGATCCGACCGTTGGCCGTTTGGCGGTGATCACCGGACGTGCGGATATCTCATTCGAACCAAATGCCACCGGCGCCTACGCCGCACGCGACGGCAAGGTGCGTCAGGTTGGCCTGTTCCCCGGCGGCTGGCCGAACGCGGCGTCCATCTCGGTCGCCACCCGCAAAGGCAGTGGGCTGGCCGCAGCCATCACCCAGAGCCTCAACACCCAGATCGACAACGGCAACTACGCCGCCGCATTGGCACGCTGGAACCTGCAGTCGGAAGCCGTGCCGCGCTCGCAGACCAATCCGCCAGGGCTGGCGGATCTTTGACAGCAGCAGCACCGTGCACAACGCGAGCACGCCGAAGGTATTGGTGCGGAAACGGTGTAAACAGAGAACAAAAAAGGGCTCGCATTTCTGCGAACCCTTGAAATTTTGGTGGCCGAGGACGGAATCGAACCGCCGACACGGGGATTTTCAATCCCCTGCTCTACCAACTGAGCTACTCGGCCACTTTGTTTTGTTTTCGTCGGCGTTGCTGCCGTCGAGGAGGCGTATATTACGGAGCTATTTCGATTTCGGCAAGCCAATTTCACAAAAATTTTCACATCCGCTGAAAATTCCTCGAAATGCCTTGTGTAGCGAGGCTTCAGATGCAGAAGCCGCGCCGCCACATGGCGAAAAAATCACCAAAGCGCCTATTCCCAGCGCAAAAACGCAAAGAAGCCGCATCATCCGATGCGGCTTCTTTGCTCGAAGACTTGGTGGAGCGGAGGAGGATCGAACTCCCGACCTTCGCATTGCGAACGCGACGCTCTCCCAGCTGAGCTACCGCCCCACACGGTAAACCGAGCATAGCGCTGTTGTCCGCGCTGCGCAAAACGCCCCCGCCTGGATCGAACACGAGCGGCGACCCGATGGAGGGGATCGGGCCGCCACCCGAGGGCGCGATGGGCTACCCAGCAACATCACTCCGGTCGCCACCTTGCCCACGCTGCGGTGAAGCCCGCGTAGAACCAAGATTGCAATCGCGCGACAGCGAGCTTCAGTCCTTGGCCTTGCGCCGGTAGTCCAACGGCGGCGCATCCCGCTGCAGCAGCGGCACATAGCGGAAGCCTGCGCCGCGGCGCTCGTCGAGCTCCCGCTTGGCCCTAGCCACAAGCTCCGGCGACTGCAGCAGCTGCACGCCGGCCAAGGCCATTACCTTGCCGGCGTTCAACGCGCCTTTAGCACCGATCGACATGCCCGATGCAGCAACTGCCTGCCAGCTGTGCGCCGGGGTTCCGGGCACCCAGGTTGCGGTGCTCACGCCAACCGTGGGGACGTTCCAGCTAACGTCACCAACATCGGTGGATGCGCTACCCGCCTGATCCGCACTGTAGGGCTGCAGCTGTGTTGCCACCTGCAGGTCTGGGCGCTTTTCCAGACTCTCCTGCAGCTTCTTTGCAAACGCCTGCTCGGCCGGGTCGTACTGCACGCCGCCAACCTGCTGCAGTGCTACCTGCATCACCTGCCCAAGCGTGTCGTTGGGCAACAGCGAATACACACCACCCGTCGGCTCGAACTCGGCCGTGGTACCTGTCCCCATTGCCGCGCCTTCGGCCGCCTTCTGCAGGCGCTCGATCACATCGCGCACCACTGCGGGGTCGGTGTGGCGCACGTAGTAGTAAGCCTCGGCCGCATCCGGCACCACGTTGGGTGCGGCGCCACCGTTGCTGATCACGTAATGGATGCGGGTGCCGTCGGGCACGTGCTCGCGCATCAGGTTGGCCATGTAATTGAAGGCCTCCACGCCGTCCAGCGCGGAGCGGCCGCGCTCGGGGGCGATGGCAGCGTGGGCGGCGTGCCCGTGGAAACGGAACTTGCCGCTGATGTTGGCCAGCGTCGTGCCTTGCGCAGCGGAGTTCTCGTCGGACGGATGCCAATGCAGTACCACATCCACGTCATCGAACAGCCCCGCCTTGGCCATGTACACCTTGCCGGAGCCGCCCTCCTCTGCCGGCGTTCCGTACAGCCGCACTTCGCCGGGCGTACCGGTCTGCTGCATCCACTGCGCCAAGGCGCGGGCGGCGCCCACCGACGCCGCACCGAAGAGATTGTGGCCGCAGGCCTGTCCGGCATCCTGGCCAGCGATGATGCTGCGCACCGGCTCTGCGGTCTGGGACATGCCAGGCAACGCATCCATTTCTGCCAGCAGCGCGATCACCGGGCCCTTGCTGCCATTGCGGAAGCTTGCGACGAAGGCCGTCGGCATGCCGGCGACATTGGCCTGGATGTGGAAGCCGGCCTGTTGCAACTCCTTCTGCAACAGCGCGGATGATGCATGTTCCAGATAGCCGAGCTCAGGCTGCTGCCACAACAGTTGCCCAAGCTCTGCCTGCCGCTGCGCGTAGCTGTCCAACGTGCTGATCACATCTGCGGCAAGTGTCGCTCCTGCAAGAGGAAGCAACGCTGCCAGCAACGCGGCACGCAGATAACGGGTCTTCATCCAGCCAGCCCCACGCATCAATAGAAACTGACGTTGTCGATCTCGAACCACAGCTTGCTGCCGGGTTCGCCGCTGCCGGAGACAACCAACTGCTGCAGGTCATCGCCTTTCCATACCGCCACGGGTGCCTTGGCGCGATACGGCGGCTGGCCCTGCAGTGCGGTGAACGGAATCTCCACCGTCTGCCATTGCGCGCCGGCCTGCAAGGGGGCAATGAAACGACGGTTGCCCAAGGCCCGTACTTCCAGTCGCAATTCCGGTGCGCTGCCGCGCAGCTCCAAGCGGATGCCGCGATAGGCACGCGCATCCACCGGCGCCACCGAACCACGGCTCAGCGGCAGGATCGTCGCAGCGAAGGCAGTGTCCTTGCTGGACAGCTTGGCCTGGGTCGCCAGTGCGTTGCCGCCGGTCTCGCGTGCGACGATTTCGGTGACCTGCGCGGTGCGGTCATTGCCACCGTCGGCCTCGTCCACGCGCAGCGTGTCCAGGGCGGTACGGCCATCGCTGCGCTCGAAGTCATCGACCAGGGCCTGCACCGGCAGCGCCGGCAAGGCCAAGGCCTTGTTGCCGGCCGGCAACACCGCGCCCTTGCCTTGCACCTGGCGGCCGGCCACATACACCTGCTGCGTATTGCGAACGTCGCCAATGCTCTCCCACGGGCGACCGCTTACCAGCAACAGATCCGCACGCTTGCCGACCTCGATGCTGCCACGGTCATTCACACCCAGCGCCTTGGCGCTGGCCGACGTACCAGCCAGCAAGGCCTCACTTGGCGTCAGCCCGGCCTGCACCAGCAGTTCCAGCTCACGCAGGGTCGAGGTGCCGTGCGGGGTGCCGGTCATACCGGCATCGGTCCCCACTACTACCGGGATACCGGCATCGTGCAGCGTCTTGACGTTGTGCAAGGCATTGGCGAAGTTCTGCTCGCGCTGGGCCAGCACATCCGGCTTGCCGTTGTTGCGTCCGCTGCCGTCAACGCGCTCGGGCAGATATACCGCCAGTGAAGGTGCGTAGGCGGTGCCGTGCTCGCGCATCAGTGCGATCAACTCGTCGTCGACCGAGCCGTCCTGCACGCTGTGCGCGATCACGTCCACACCCGCACGTGCGGCGGCCTTGCCGCGCTTGACCATCACCGTATGAGTGAACACCTTGAGGCCATTCTTGTGCGCCTCGTCGACCAGCGCGGTGAGGGTTTCCTCGTCCATGCTGCTGTTGTCGGCGGCATTGGAATAGCGCCAGCCGTCGGTGAAGGCCTTGATGAAGTCCGGCTTGTAGGCGGCCACCGCACGTACCCCGGCACGCGCGGCCTCGGGTGAGTTCACCCAGCGCGTGGTGTTCTCGTCACCCCAGTCCGCGCCATGGCCGAGCGGCGTGCTCATGCGCGCGGCGAACTTGACGTCGGGTGCGGCAATCGAGGCCAGCCATGCGCGGCGCGGCGCGTAGGCCTCCGGCGGCTCGTGGAAATCGCTGACCGTGGTAACGCCAGCCGCCATGTAAAGGTTCGCCACCTGCGGCAGTTCCGACGGCGTGGCGTTGGGCGTCCAATGCGTGTGCAGATCGAACAGACCCGGCAGCAACGCCTGGCCACGTGCATTGACCACGCGTGCGCCCTTGGGGGCCGCCAGCTCGGCACCGATGGCGGCGATACGTCCATCCTCGACCAACACGCTGGCTGCATAGGGCGCGCGGCCGGTGCCATCGAACACCATGGCATCGCGGATCAACACAGCCTTGTCGTCGGCAGTAGCGGCCACGCTGGCCTGCCCAGCCCCCAGTAATGCAGCGGTGAGCACCGCCAAGGCGAAACCACGCTTGCTGTTGTAATGCATGTTCTTATCCAGATTCATTGCATGGACCGCGCCGCCTGCGGCGCAGCATCAGGGGAGCTCAGTCGCACCACGTCTCCGCGCTGCTGCACCACCAGACCAAGGCTCAGCGCGACACTGTTGGCAAAACCGCGCGGGTCACTGGCCGAATACAAGCCAACGATGCGGCGACTGCCAACCAGCGGGTCATCGATGACGATGCGGGTATCGCTGTAGCGCAGGAACTGCGCCGCCGCCACCGACAAGGTGTCGCCGTTGAACGACAACATGCCTTCGCGCCAGGCCAGTTGTTGGTCCACGTCATCCGTGGGCACCGCCTCGATGCGGATGCCGTGGCTGCGGTTGGCCAGCGCGCGGTAGTTGGCCACCAGCCGCGCAGGGGCGACCGCGCCCTGGGTATCGGTCACATCGACGATGCCTTCGCGCACCAGCACCTCCACGCCACCGCTGCGGCGTTCGGTAAGGCTGACCGCGAAACTGGTGCCTACCGCGGTGACATCGGTTTCCTCCGCGCGCACCACGAACGGGCGCTGCGGGTTCTTGGCCACGTCGAACAAAGCCTCGCCCTGCAGCAGGTGGATGTCGCGGCGGGTCGCGCTGAACTGCACCCGCACCTGCGAGTCCGAATCCAGCGTGATCGCCGAGCCGTCCTGCAGCGGCACGCGCAGGATCTCGCCCTTGCGGGTAGCGAAATACTCGGCACCGTCGTCCTGGCGTTGCACGCCGATGGCGAGCACGCCAACCACGGCAGCCAGGCCCATTGCCCAGCGCAGTACGCCCCGCGCCCGTCGTGGCGCGCGGGCGGTGAATGCACGGTCCATTTCGCCGGCGGACAGCGCGCGGGCGCGGTCGGTACGTGCCAGCACTGCATGGGCGCGGGCATAAGCGCCAAAGTGGCGCGTATCGGCTTCCAGCCAGACATCACGTTGCGCACGTTCCTCCACCGTGAGTTGCGCGCGGTCCTCGCGCGCCACCCAACTGGCGGCTACATCATCAATACTCGCATCAGCGCCGACGCGCATGCCTTGCTCCTTCCGCGGCGAACCGCTCACTACTCTTCTGCATTACGTCGTCATCACGCTTCATCGAATCCATCAATACCCGGATTCCCTTGCAGATGTGTTTCTCCACGGTGTTCTCGCTGATCTGCATGCGTTCGGCGATCTCGCGCTGCGAGTAGCCTTCCACGCGCCGCAGCACGAAGGCCTGTCGACACTTGTCCGGCAGGCTTTCGATCAAGGCGCCTATGCGCGCCAGTTCCTGCCTTGATGACGCCATCCGTTCCGGGCTGACTTCGTCGCCAACAATGGCGACGCGGTCGATCTCGGCTACCGCCTCGATCGACACCACCTGCGCACGCCGCAACTGCTGCAGCACCACCGAGTGGGCGACCGAGTACACGTAGGCCTTGGGCTGCAGGATGTGCGATACGTCCGCCATCCCGGCGAGGATGGCGTAGGTCTCCTGGATCACGTCATCCACGTCCTGGCGCAGCGACAGGCGCCGCCGCAGCCAGTCGCGCAGGGCAGGCTCACAAGGCAATATGTGCTCGGCCAACCAGCCGGCACGCTCCCGTGCAAGCGCCGCGTTCATCGCGGCACCTGCCCGGTTCCCGCCACATGGCGGAATGGAACTCTTTTAGGCATCAGAACGCCTTGCTCACGTTGACGTACCAGTAACGCGGATTGGCCTGGTAGACACCCGACGGGTAACCGAACACATCGTCGGAGATCGGCGGACGCTTGTTGGCGATGTTGTTGGCACCGACCTTGACCGCCACGTTGTTGAGCCAACCTTCGCGTGCGAAGTCGTACTTCACGAAAGCGTTAGCCAGCGTCTGCGACTTCACCGTCCACGGCGTGCCATCAGCCAGGGTCAGGCCGTTTTCGACGTAGGAGCTGGCATAACGCGCGCTCGCGCCCACCGACAGCTGCTGGTAGCGCCAGGTCAGCGTTCCGGACCACTTCCATTCCGGGTTGCCGCCATTGCCGATCAGGTCACCGCCACCGGTGATGCGGATCGACGGGTCCACCAGCCCTGCGGACTTGGCATCTTCCAGCGCCTGCAGTGCCGGCGAACGCTGGCGGTAGAACTCGATCAGGTGGGTACCGGTGACCGAAAGATCGAAGCGGCCGATCGCGGTTTCCGGCGAGTTCCAGCTGAAGTTGTAGTCCACGCCACGCAGGGTCTGCGGCTCCAGGTTGACGTATTGGTCGGTGACGTACAGCACCTTGCCGGCAGCGGCCAGACCGGTGCCGGCGAAGCGGGCGATGTCGTCAGCAGTCGCATCTGCACGCACCACCGCCGAGTTGCTGCCGCCCTGCTGGCGCAGCATGTAGTCCAGGATCAGCGCATTGCCTTCGCCGAACAGGCCGATGATGCCCTCCTGCTCGTACTTGTAGTAATCAACGGCGAAGGTGAAGCGACCGTAGTTTTCCGGGATGAAGCGCGGCTGGAAGACCAGACCGGCGCTGGTATTGGTCGAGGTTTCCGGCTTCAGGTCCGGGTTGCCCGAGCGGCGCGCGGTGGTGGAGTAGCTGTAGCCGCCGCAGTTGGCGAAGGCCGGCTGTGCACCGCTGCGCTTGTCCGCCTCGCACTGGATGTAGTCGGTGCGGGTGTTGGAGCGGCTCACCACGGTGGCATTGATCTGCTCCAGGTTGGGCGCACGGAAGCCCTTGGCCCAGGACGAACGCAGGGTCAGGCCATCAAAGACCTGCCAACCCAGCGCAACCTTCGGCTTGGCGACATTGCCGAAGTCGTTGTAACGCTCGGCGCGGCCGGCCAACTGCAGGTCCAGCGAGCGCACCAGCGGGATGTTCATTTCCGGCGACACCAGCGGCACCGAGAACTCGGCAAACAGGCCCGCGACGGTGCGCGAACCATAGGTGTCCGGGGTCGGGCTGACGCCGTACATGTCGCTTGGATAGGCAACGCCGGTGATCGCATCGGTGAAGGTCACCGAGCCATCGACGCGTGCATCACGATCATCGCGCTGGGTTTCGTGGCGCACTTCCAGGCCGGCGGCCATGCCGACATCGCCAGCCCAGGTCTTGAACAGGTCCGCGCGCGAGGCCTTGAAGTCCCACAGGAACAGCTCGGTCTTGCTCTGGCGCTGTGCCTTGTAGAAGAACTGGTCCAGCTTGTCCCAGTCATTGCAGCCGCCGCAGAACGGGTTGTAGGCCGACGCGGTGGGATTGGCCAGGGCCTGCTGGAACAGCGACATGCTCACTGCATCCTGGGTGTCCTTGACCTTGGCCGCCGAGTACAGCGCAGCGCTTTCCCAATCGAAGCCGTAGTGGAAACCACGCAGGCCAGCCAAGGCGCGCACCTGGGTGTTGTTGACCTCGATGCGGGTCGGCCGCTCGAAACGGTAGCTGGTGATGGTCACCGGCACGCCGTTGGCGCCGATGTTCAAACCCTGCAGGCGGTTCGGATTGAGCGAGCCGTCGGGCAGATACATCGCGCCGAACGGATTCCAGTAGTTGTTGGCAGCCACCGTCATCGGCAAGGCGGTGATGGTGTTGACGCCGTTCTGCAGGCTGTAGGCACGCGAGTTGTAGATGCCAGCCTCGCTGAAGAACGACAAGCCATTGTCGAAGTCATGCTTGCCGGTGACGAACAGATTCAGACGACGCACGTCCGGGCTGATCGACAGCGGATACTGGCCCTGCTGGTTGTCGCGCAGATTGGCGTCGGCGCCGGAGGTGGCTTTGCTTCCGGACTGCACACACAGGCCATCGGCAATGGTCGCCGCACAGCCGCTGTTGCTGGTCGGTTGCACATGGAAGGCACCGGCGGTGGTGGTCAACCATGTGCCGTTCTTCGACACGCGCGGGCCAACCACGGTGAAGTTGCCCCACGGGCTGTTGGTGTTGCGGTTGTCGGTACCGGCAAGGCCTTCAAACGGCGTGCCGAGGAAATCCGCCGCACGGTTGCCGTTTTTGGTCCAGTCCTGGTCCAGCGAGTTCAAACCGGTGGTGTTGTAATAGTTGAAGGCGATGGTGATATTGGAGCGCAGGTCTTCGGAATTCTTGCCCCACATGCCGTTGACCCCGATATCGCGCAGGTCGGTGCCTTCACCGAAGCCTTTCTGCACACTGATGGTGCCGCCGTCCATGTCGTCGCGCAGTACGTTGTTGACCACGCCGGCCACCGCGTCGGTGCCGTAGATAGCGGCCGCACCATCCAGCAGCACTTCAACACGGCGCAGATTGGATACCGGCACCGCATTGGCGTTGTAGGTCAGCACCGGCACCAGGTTGCCGTCGGCCTGGCTGGTGGGATGGACCACGGTGCGGCGGCCGTTGATCAGCAACAAAGTATTGCCAACGCCAAGACCACGCAGGTTGACCGAAGCGATATCGCCGCGTGCGTAGTTGGAGCTGTTGCCGCCGTTGGTGCCACTGAACGAGACATCGCCCATCTGCGGGATGGAGCGGTACAGCTCGTCGCCGGAAACGGCGCCGGTGGCCTCGATCTGCTCGGCCTGCAAGGTCGCCACCGGCAGGATCGCTGCGGTCTTGGCGCCCTTGATCTGGCTGCCGACCACGGTGATCTGGTCCAGCGTGCTGACGCTGGGGCTGGCCGCGGCCGGCGCGGGCTGCGCAACATCCTGCGGCGCAGCCGGGGCTGCGGCCTGCCCGGCGGCCAGACCACCCAATCCACCGAGCGAGGCCAGCATCGGCGTTGCCGCGCGCAGGGTGATGGTGCGGCCGTCATCCGATGCCACGCTCAGACCGGTGCCGGTGAGCAGACGGGCCAGCGCCTGGCGCGGCTCCATCTGCCCTTTCAGCTCGGCCACTTCGATGCGCTGGGCCCCACCTGAATGCGCCGGGGCGATGATCTGCACGCCGGCCTGGCGGGCAAATTCCGGCAATACATCCTCGATGCTGCCGGCCTGAAGATCGAACTGCGGTGGCGCTGCCAGCGCCGGAACGGAGGCGCACAGCGCCACAACTGCCAGACCGCCGCGTATAGCGCTTGCAAGCGGCAACAACTTGAATGAACGCATTGATGAATCCCCAGAAAATGACGCGAATGGCGGCAACCTCTGCCCCCTGCATTAGTCGATGCATGACCGCGCCGGTTCCGCCATCCCATCGTCATAGTGGCTGATCTTGCAGACCTGTACCCAACGGGCCGCCATACGCCGTAGTATTCTTGGGAGATAAGCTCAGGACCCGAGGACCACGCCCCATGCGTTTTCGCCCCCAGTACGCCTTGATGGCCGTACTCGCACTTGTACTCACCGCCTGCGGCAATGGCCCGGTGAAGCGCGTCTCCGAACCGGCCGCCAGCATCCAGCAGTTGAGCGTCGGCAATGACGGCAACTGGGAAGTGGAATTGCGCCTGCGCAATTACAGCTCAATGCCGATGCGTTTCGACAACGTGTCGCTTGCGGTGAAGGTTGGCGATGAAGCCGCCGGCACGCTCAGCGCCAGCCCGGCGCTGTCGATCGGCCCGGAATCGGCCGACGTCATCAAGGTCCGCCTGCAGCCCTCGTCCTCGGCGCGCATTGTCGTCGCCGATGCACTGGCCGGTGGCCGCTCGCTGTTCTACGAACTGGAAGGCAGCGTCAGCGCCACGCCAGAAGAAAAGAAGCAACGCAGTTTCGACATCAAATCGCGCAACAGCCTCAACCAGGCCCCGGGCCTGCCCGGCGTGCTGCGCTGATCCCCTACCCGTTCCCGCATAGTTCGAGAGCCGTCTGATGAGCAACTACAAAGCCCCTGTTACCGATCTTCGCTTCGCCCTGCACGACGTATTGAAGGCCGAGTCCCTGTTTGCATCGATGGGCTTCGAAGATGCCAGCGCCGACGTCATCGACGCGGTACTGGAAGAAGCCGGCCGTTTCAGCACCAGCGTGCTTGCCCCGCTCAATGCGATCGGCGACCAGACCGGCTGCAAGCTCGACAAGGCCACCAATGAAGTGACCACCGCACCGGGCTTCAAGGAAGCCTATGCGCAGTTTGTCGAAGGCGGCTGGACCGGCCTGACCGCATCGCCGGACTTCGGCGGCCAGGGCATGCCGGAAACCATGGGCATGGCCTTGAGCGAAATGGTGTCCTCGGCCAACCTGGCCTGGAGCCTGTTCCCGATGCTGTCGCACGGTGCGGTTGAAGCGCTCAAACACTACGGCGAAGACTGGCAGAAGGAAGCCTTCCTCAAGCCGCTGGTGGCCGGCAACTGGACCGGCACCATGTGCCTGACCGAGCCGCACGCAGGCACCGACCTGGGCCTGCTCAAAACCCGCGCCGAGCCGAACACCGACGGCAGCTATTCGATCACCGGCACCAAGATATTCATCACCGCCGGCGAGCACGACCTCGCCGACAACATCGTGCACCTGGTGCTGGCCAAGCTGCCTGACGCACCAGTCGGCCCGAAGGGCATCTCGCTGTTCGTGACCCCGAAGTACAAGGTCGCCCGCGACGGCAGCCAGGGCGAGCGCAACGAACTGCATTGCGGCGCGCTGGAGCACAAGATGGGCATCCACGGCTCGTCCACCTGCGTGATGAACTTCGATGGCGCCCAGGGCTACCTCGTCGGCCAGCCGCACAAGGGCCTGCAGGCGATGTTCGTGATGATGAACTCCGCCCGCCTCGGCGTTGGCGTGCAGGGTCTGGCGCAGTCCGAGCGTGCCTACCAGGGCGCACTGGCCTATGCACGCGAGCGTCTGCAGTCGCGCGCACCCAAGGGTGCCGTGCAGCCGGACAAGCCGGCCGATCCGATCATCGCCCAGCCCGATGTGCGCCGCATGCTGCTGACCACCAAGGCACTGACCGAAGGTGGTCGCCTGCTCGCCGCACACGCTTACACCCAGCTCGATGCCGCACACAGCAGTACCGATGCGCAGGCGCGCGCCGACGCCGATACGCTGGTCAGCTTCCTCACCCCCATCGTCAAGGCCTGCCTGACCGAGTGGAGCATCGAGGCTACCTACAACGGCCAGCAGGTGTTCGGCGGCCACGGCTACATCGCCGAGCACGGCATGGAGCAGTACGCCCGCGATGCCCGCATCACCACCTTGTATGAGGGCACCACCGGCATCCAGGCGCTGGACCTGATTGGCCGCAAGACCGCCGCCTCGCAGGGCGCCGGCCTGAAGCTGTTCCTGGCCGAGATCGAGCAGTTCATCGCCGCCAACGCCAGCAACCCGGCCGTGGCCGAGTTCCTGCCGATGTTGGGCGGCAAGGCCAAGGAATGGGGCAAGCTGACCGTCGACGTGCTGCAGCGTGCCGCCGCCAATCCGGAAGAACTGGGCGCAGCGAGCTGGGACTACCTGTTCTACAGCGGCTATATCGCAGTTGCCTACTGGTGGGCCCGCTCGGTGGTCGCCGCGCAGGCGTCCAGCCACACCGATGCCTTCAAGCAGGCCAAGCTGGAGACCGCGCGTTTCTATTACGCCCGCATCCTGCCGCGCACCCTGAGCCACGCCGCCGGCATCGCCGCCGGTGCCGACTCGCTGATGGACATGGATTCGGTCCGCTTCGGCGACTGACCCAAACCGACCAAGCAGCACCATAGCCCCTCTCCCGCCCGCGGGAGAGGGGTTGGGGTGAGGGCAGCCTTTTGCTTCTGGCTTTAGCCCCTCGCCCGTTTACGGGAGAGCGGTTGGGGTGAGGGCAGCTCTTGCTTCTGCCGCCACCAGCTTCGCGGCTAACGCCGCTCCCACAAAACCTGAGCTTCACCCGCCTTTACACAAACTGTCACGCATCGTGTATAAGCTGTTAACCCGATGGAGACAGACACTACACCGCGTAGTCTGATCGATACCGGAGCCGGGAATTCCGCTCCGACAGACGGGTTTTCACTTCCGCCCTCCCTGCACCGCCTCGGCTCCGTGCGACTGTTGTCGCTGGATGCCCACGGCCGCGTGTTGGACTGGATCAACTGGCAGGACGCTGCCTGCCTTTATGCACGCGGCGCCGTCGCCTGGACCATGGGCGATCCCTGCCTGCACGTGCATGGCGCTATGTCGCGGCTGACCGGCCTGCGCAGCGGCATGGACCTGCACCCAATCATTGCCTCGCGCGGCCACGCCCGCTCGCGCGCGATCGATCCTACGCCCAACCTCACCAATCCTGCGTTGTTCGCGCGCGATGCCCAGCTCTGCCTCTACTGCGGCCAGCACTTCAGCCGCCCGCAACTGACCCGCGACCACGTCCTGCCCGTCTCCAAGGGCGGCAAGGACACCTGGGAGAACGTGGTCAGCGCCTGCTTCCACTGCAACTCGCGCAAGAGCAACCGCACCCCGGCGCAGGCCAACATGCCGCTGCTGGCAGTGCCCTACCGGCCCAGCTGGATCGAGCACCTGATCCTGTCCAACCGCAACATCCTCGCCGACCAGATGGCCTTCCTGAAGTCGCAGTTGCCGCGCAAAGCCCTGCAACGCGGGCTCTGAGCCCCACACTGCGGTCTCGCGTATTCATGCGAAACAGCCATCCAGGCTGAACACGGCCTTCAGCTTGGTGCCAAACCACCTCATCCGGCACTCATTGATGATGTGCTTTGCTTGCCCCACCCTCTCCGGACGGGGAAAATACCGTTTCGAGTGAAACGCGAAGACCATGATCGACTCTGCCAGCTATCCGCGCCTGTCGCGCATCAAGACTCCCGATGACCTGCGTCTGTTCGACGAGAGCGAACTGGGGGCCATTGCCGGCGAATTGCGCGCCTACCTGATCGAATCGGTGGGCAAGAGCGGTGGTCACTTCGCGGCTGGCCTGGGCGTGATCGAGCTTACCGTTGCCCTGCACTATCTGTATGACACCCCGGTTGATCAGCTGGTGTGGGACGTGGGCCACCAGACCTACCCGCACAAGATCCTCACCGGTCGTCGCGACAGCATCCACACCGTCAAGCAGAAGGACGGTGTCGCGCCGTTCCCCAAGCGCGAGGAAAGCGAATTCGACACCTTCGGCGTCGGCCACTCCTCGACCTCGATCTCCGCCGCACTGGGCATGGCCATCGCGCGCCAGCGCCAGGGCGATGATCGCAAGGTGATCGCGGTGATCGGCGACGGCGCGATGACTGCCGGCATGGCCTTCGAAGCGCTGGCCCACGCCGGCGGCATGGACGACGAGCCGAACGTGCTGGTCATCCTCAACGATAACAACATGTCCATCTCCGAAGCCGTCGGTGGACTGACCAAGATGCTGGGCCGGGCAACCGCCAGCCGCACCCTCAACGCCCTGCGCGAGAGCGGCAAGAAGATCCTTGGCGACAAGCGCCACAGCCCGCCTGCGCGTTTCGTGAAGCGCTGGGAAGAACAGTGGAAAGGCATGTTCGTGCCGTCCACCGCCTTCGAGCAGATGGGCTTCCATTACACCGGCCCGATCGATGGCCATGACCTGCCGCTGCTGGTATCGACCCTCAAGCACCTGAAGGATGCCAAGGGCCCGCACCTGCTGCACATCATGACCACCAAGGGCAAAGGCTACGAGCCGGCCGAGGACGACCAGATCGGCTACCACGCCGTCGGCCCGTTCGACCCGAGCAAGGGCCTGCCGGAAAAGGGCGCGCCCAAGAAACCGACCTATACCGACATCTTCGGCGACTGGCTGTGTGACGCCGCCGCAGCCGACCCGAAGCTGCTGGCAATCACCCCGGCCATGCGCGAAGGCTCGGGGCTGGTGCGTTTCAGCAAGGAATATCCTGACCGCTACTTCGACGTCGCCATCGCCGAGCAGCACGCGGTGACGCTGGCTGCCGGTATGGCCACGCAGGGCTCCAAGCCGGTGGTCGCCATCTACTCCACCTTCCTGCAGCGCGCCTACGACCAGCTGGTACATGACGTCGCCACCCAGGATCTGGACGTACTGTTCGCCATCGACCGTGCCGGCGTTGTCGGCCCGGATGGCGCCACCCACGCCGGCAACCTCGACCTGAGCTACCTGCGCTGTGTGCCGAACATGGTGGTCATGGCGCCGGGCGATGAAGCCGAGTGCCGGCAGATGCTGAGCACCGGCCTGCAGTACAAAGGCCCGGCTGCGGTGCGCTACCCGCGCGGCACCGGCCCCGGCGCTGCCGTTGGCTCCGACCTGTCCACGCTGGAAATCGGCAAGGCACAGCTGCGCGTGCAAGGCAGCCGCATCGCCATCCTCGCCTTCGGCGCGGCCGTGCCGGCGGCTGAGCAGGTCGGCCGCGAGCTGGGCCTGAGCGTGGTCAACATGCGCTTCATCAAGCCACTGGACAAGGCGATGCTGCTGGAACTGGCACGCACGCATGACGGCTTTGTCACCGTTGAAGACAACGTGGTTGCCGGCGGTGCTGGTTCGGGCGTCTCCGAACTGCTCAATGCCGAAGCCGTGCTGATGCCGATGCTGCACCTCGGCCTACCCGACAGCTACCAGCACCACGCCAGCCGCGAAGACCTGCTGGCCGAGGCCGGGATTGATGCGGCGGGCATTCGCGCAGCAATCCTGAAACGCTGGCCGAAACTGCAGGACAGCACGGCGCCGTTGAGCGCGGCGAGCTGAGCTGAACTCAAACTTGTGAGCACCCCGAAATCCGATGCCAGCCCCCTGGCATCGGATTTTTCTTTTTGTGGGAGCGGCGTAAGCCGCGAAGCAAAAGCACCATCCGGTGAGGGAAAAACCGGTTGTTCGAACTATCTCAGCTTCGCGGCTTACGCCGCTCCTACAAATCAGCAACAGCGTCGCCCGCCATCCCTGCATGAGCTCCGCACTCAGACCACAGAACTGATCTTCAGGGCGACTCAACCTCATACCCACGCGCCTGCAGCGCTGCCAGATAGCCATCGGCTTCCAGCAACCGATCCACCGGCAACATCGCAAACGTTTCTTCATTGCGCTGCAGCGCCCCCTCCGCAATCGACAACCAATGCTGCCGCACGCGAGCCTTCAGATCGCCGTAGCCGCGATTGCGCACAAAGCCAGACTCGGTCACCGCCTGCATGCAGGCACTGCCGGCATCTTCATAAGGGGAGCGCCGCAGTGCCTCGATATCACCCACCGCCCAGGCATTCGCCCGCTCGACCAAGGTGGGCAGATCGTGCTCGATCAAGGCAACGGTCCGCTCCAGGCACAGCGCATCATTCATACCGCCTTCGCGGAATTCCCGGACGGCAGCCTTGGGATCTTCAATCTTGATCTTCAACGCCGTCGGTGTGGGCGTGATGCCTGCTGCTTTTGCCGCAGCCTCAACCACAGGCCAGACAACCGGTTTCTGGCCCAAGCCAATCGCCTTGGTAGCCGCCGCCTGCAGCTCAACAGCGGCGAACATCGGGCGCTTGCGCTCGATGCCACCGTCCCGGGGCAGGTAGCGCTGCTTCACTGCGCGCCAGCGCGCATATACCGCAGGCTCGAGTACATCACTCAACTCGGCACCATCCTCATTGCGCATGCCCTTCCAGACCGAAGGCGCCAAGGCCAGCTTGCCGAAGAAGCCGATGTCCGCATCGAACGTGAGAGCAGGTGGCAACAAGACTTGCCCCGAGCGCGCAATCACCGCACGCACCTCATCGGCCCGCCATTCGATCTGATTGGGCAAGGGCGACACCGTGCCCAGTATCCAAAGCACATGCCCATCCTTGCTGACCCGCCACAAACCCGGCCCGGGCTGAACACCATGGACGACGACCGCCTCCATATCGCGGATTGGTGCCGCCCCCGCGTCCGCATGCACTTCGACCACTTCCTGCGCCGATATCCCTCCTGCAAACAAGCACATCAACAGACAGCAACCACGCAATCTCTGCACCATCGACATACCTGTCTTCCTTGAGACGACCTGGCTGGCGACATTAGCCATTTCGTTACAGCAATGCGTTAGAACATCGTTCTTCAAGTGCAATAAATTGCCAGCCAACCATGTAGTGGGGGGGGGCCGGCGGCCGGGGGGCGGCGGGTGTGGGGGGGGGGGGGCCGGCCTGCCGGGAGGCGGGAGCCGGCGGCCAGGGCCGGCGACGCCACACCTGGG